>JBQGFI010000080.1:0-3024 GCA_052040065.1 Marmoricola sp. | reverse complement strand
CTCTCCCTCGGCGAGGTCGAGGTCACCCACCAGGTCGTCGCCTACCTCAAGCGGCGCCACCCCGGCGGCGAGGTGATCGGCGAGGTGCCGCTCGACCTGCCCGAGCGCACGCTCCACACCACCGCGGTCTGGTGGACCGTGCCCGACGCCGTCCTCGACGCGACCGGGCTGGCCCCCGACGAGCTGCCGGGCGCCGCCCACGCGGCCGAGCACTGCTCGATCGGCCTGCTCCCCCTCGTGGCCACCTGCGACCGGTGGGACATCGGCGGCGTGTCCACGGCCCGCCACCCCGACACCGGGGTCCTCACCGTCTTCGTCTACGACGGGCACCCCGGCGGCGCCGGCTTCTCCGAACGCGGCTATCGCGCAGCCCGGTCGTGGCTGCGGGCCACGCGCGACACCATCGCCGACTGCGGCTGTCCCGAGGGCTGTCCCTCCTGCGTGCAGTCGCCCAAGTGCGGCAACCAGAACAACCCCCTCGACAAGCCCGGCGCGATCCGGCTGCTCGACGCGCTCCTCGCCGACGCCTCCTAGGGCCCCGCCACGGCGGGTCCCGCGCGGGCGCGACCGACCGGGTCGCCCTGCTGGCCGAGCCAGCGGGGTCCGGTGACCTCGACGGACACCAGGACGTCGGACCCCTCCACGGCACAGGAGAGGAGGCGGGCGCCGTTGGCCGACGCGAGCGACGACGCGGCGGCGCAACCGTCCCGTCCCTGCTGGAGGGCGAGGGCCCCGCCGAGGGCGGCGAGGTCGGCGGCGGAGGCGGCCCGGCGGTGGTCGGCGACCATCGCCGCGACCACTCCCAGCGCGCACCCGACGAGGAGCAGCACCCCGGCGAAGGACACCACCAGCAGGCTCGCCGCGCCGCGGTCGCGGGTCACGGCGGTCCCTCGGCGGTGGCCACCGCCTCGTGGCTGAGCGTGGCGCCCGGCAGGGCGTCGAGCAGCCCACCGGGACCGTCGAGCCTCCGGGTGACCAGCACCCGGACCTCGGGCCCCGCGCTCACGACCGTGACCGTCGCCCGCTCCCCCGCCACCTCCTCGGCGCGGGCGACGGCGACCGACGCGTCGTCGCCCCGGGCGAGCGAGCGCGCCGCCTCGCGGGCCGCGTCGACGACCCGCACCTGTCCGGCCCCCACCGCCAGCAGCCACACCAGGGCGACGACCACCGCGAGCAGCAGAGGGATGCCGAGCGCGAGCTCGGCGGTGACCGCACCCCGCTGGTCGGATCGGTCGGGCTGGTGCGGCTGCCGGGTCATCCGATGCCCAGCAGCCCGAGCACGTGGTCGAAGAGGCTGCGCAGCAGCTGGTCGCCGAAGCCTCCGCTGAGCAGGGTGTAGAGCAGGCCGGCGAGGCCCGCCCCTGCGGCGGTGCCGACGGCGTACTCCGCCGTGGTGATGCCGCGCTCGCGGCCGGTCCGACGGATCGGGTGCTTCATCTGGTCTCCCCCAGGGTCGTGGGCCGCCCGGTGCGGCCCGTCGGACCAGACCCTTCCCGGTCGTCGCGCTCGCCACCACGGCTCTGGACGACGCTGGGGAGAACACCGCGCGAGCAGCGCGCTGTGGACGGCACGCGGACCCTCACCACGCCAGGTCGGCGACCAGGGAGGCCACCAGCGGCACGATCCCGAGCAGCAGGAAGGCCGGCAGCAGGCAGAGCCCGAGCGGGACCGCGGCGCGGACCCCGACGGCCCGGGCCCGCTGCTCGACCTCGGCGCGACCGGCGCGCGCGAGGTCGTCGGCGAGCCGCTCGACGACCGCGGCGACGGGGGCGCCGGAGCGCTCCGCACGCGCCAGCGCCCGGCCGAGCGGGGCGAGGTCGGGGTCGTGGGCGAGCTCGCTCCACACCCGCTCGGGGTCGACGCCGAGACCGAGGCGGTCGGCGGCCGGCACCAGCCGGTCGGCCCCAAGCCCCGGCAGCGCCCGGGCCGCGACACGCACGGCCGGGCCGGTCGCGGACCCCGCGCGCAGGGCCAGCGAGACCAGCAGCACCAGCGCGGGGAGGTCGCGTCGTACGGCCTCCCGCTCACGGCGTACGTCGGGCGGTTCGGCCCGCGCGAGCACGAGGTGGACGACGACCGCCGCCACCGGACCCGCCACCAGCCCGGGGAGGCCGCCGAGGAAGGACCACGCCCCGAGGCCGGCCAGCGCGGGCCAGAGCAGGGCCCGTCGACTGCGGGTGATGGCCGGCGACGGCGCCGACGTCGGGGGGCTGGTCCGGGCCGCCGGCCGCGGCGTCGGGCGCGGCGGCCGACCGAGCAGCAGGGCCAGCGCGAGCGCGCCGCCGACCAGCGCGGCGCTCACCGGTGGACCCCGGCCGCGATCCGCTCGATCCAGGTCAGCCCCGCGAGCCCGAGCAGCAGGCCGCCGACGAGACAGGTCCAGCCGAGCGGCTGGGTCGTCACGAACGTCCAGGCGCCCCCGCCGGTGGTCGAGGAGACCAGCAGGGCGAACGCCGGCAGCACCGCCACCAGCCGCGCCGTGGCACGGGCCGAGGCCAGCTCGCCCTCGACGACCTGCGCGGTCGACCGGTCGTCGCGCAACCCCTCACCGACCCGGGTGAGTGCCTCGGCCAGCCCGCCGCCGGCGCGGTGCGCGACCTCCCACGCCGCCGCGACCACCCGCAGCCGCTCCGCACCGGGCTCGGCCGCGAGCCCGCGCAGGACCGCAGGCACCTCGCCGCCGAGGGCCGCGGTCGAGGCCGCGGCGTCGAGCGGCGGCCAGGCGTCGGCGGCGTGGCGGAGCGCCGTGGCGGGCGGGGCCCCGGCGGACACCTCGGCGGCCACCAGCTCCACCGCCTCGAGCACTCCCGACGCGGTCAGCGCCGCCCGTCGCCGGGCCCGGCGCAGCGACCAGAGCCGGCGACCACCGGCGGTCACGACCACGGCGGCCACGACGACCGCGGGCGGCACCACGAGCAGCAGCACCGGGACGGCCAGCCAGACCAGCGCGAGCGGGGGCGAGCCGCGCGCGGGGCGCTCCGGCGGCCCCGGCAGCGCCCACCAGCACGCGGCGGCGACCGACAC
>JBQGFI010000079.1:0-2678 GCA_052040065.1 Marmoricola sp. | reverse complement strand
CGACGGCGGTCAGGTGCTCGGGTCGCAGCTCGCCGGTCTCCGGGTCGAAGTCGGCCCACCGCACGACGGCGCCGACCGCCTCGGCCGCCTGCACCCAGGGCCGGACGTTGGCGTCGTGGTCGAGACGGGACACCACGACCTCGTCGCCGGCCTCCCAGGTGCGGGCCAGCGTGCGGGCGACGTCGTAGGTCAGGTCGGTCATGCTGCGGCCGACCACGACGCCGGAGGGATCGGCACCGAGCAGGTCGCCGAGGGCGGACCGGCAGGCGCCCACCACCTCCTCGGCCGCCCGCTGGGGCCGCGTGTGCGGGCCGCGGTTGGAGATCGGACCGGCCAGGGTCGAGGCCACCGCGTCCACCACGGCCTTCGGGACCTGGGTCCCGCCGGGCCCGTCGAAGAAGGCCTCCCCGCCCGCCAGGGCTGGATAGCGGGCCCGCACGGCCGCCACGTCGTAGGTGGTCGCGGGCGTCGTGTCGTGAGCCATGGAGCATTCGTAGCACTCCGCGCGAACCCGGCCGGATGTGGGAACATCCCGCCATGCGTGAGGCCAGGGGGATCGGCACGTTCGCCGGCGCCCCGCGCGCGATGCAGGCCCACCTGGTGCTCGCGGTGGCGGCGAGCGTGCTGCTCCCGCTCCTGCTCCGCGACGTGGGAGCACCCGAACCGGTCCGGCCCGAGCTCCTGAGCGTGGCGCTGCTCCTGGGCGTGTCGGTCGTCAACATCGAGATGTCGCGCCTGATCTCCGGCGGCGTCGCCCTCACCCAGCAGGCGCACAAGGCCCTGTCCGGCTGGGCGTTCGCCTGCGCGCTCCTGCTTCCGCCGCCGTGGCTGCTGCTGGTGGTGCCCGTCGCCTACGCCCACACCTGGTGGCGCGGGCTGCGCGTCCCGCTCTGGAAGTGGACCGGCTCCGCGGCGTACGTCGTGCTCGCGGGGCTGGCGGGCGGCGTCACCGCCCACGCGGTGCTCGACACCCGTCCCGTCCCCGCCAACTGGATGGACGGCAACGGCGGTGAGGGGCTGCTCGCGATCCTGGCGGGCGGCGCGGCCTTCCTGCTCGTGGAGACCGTGCTGTTCCACGGCAGCGCCTGGCTCAACCACGCGGAGGACGAGCAGTGGCTGCGGGCCACGCTGCGGAGCCCGTGGTTCTACCTGACCGAGGTCGGGATGCTGATGATCGGTGGCCTCCTGAGCGCGGTGTGGACGGGCGGCGGCTGGTTCGTCCTGCTCTTCGTGCCGATCTACGTCCTCGCACAGCGCGCCTCGCTCCACGACCTCGTGAGCGAGCGCAACGAGGTGCTCGAGCAGGCCAACCGGTTCAAGATCGACCTGATGGGGATGCTCGGCCACGAGATCGGCAACCCGCTCACGTCGGTCATGGGGCACGCCCAGGTCGGCGCCGAGGCGCTCGAGGAGGGCGACACCGAGCAGGCCGCACGCAGCCTCGCCGTCGTGGAGCGCAACGCCCTGCTGATCCGCTACGTGCTGACCGACGTCCTGACCCTCGTCGCCAGCGAGTCGGGCGAGCTCGTGGCCAGGCCCGAGCCGTGCCCCGTCCAGCCGGCGCTGGAGGCCGCGGTGGCGGCGCTGCCCGCCGGCCGTCGCCCGAGCGTGGAGGGCGCCCGCGACGCTGCGGTCATGGTCCAGCCCCTCCACCTCGACCAGATGCTCGCCAACCTGCTCGGCAACGCGGTGAAGTACGCCGGCGGGGCCGACGTCGTGCGCGTGGAGTCGGCCGGACCCACGGTGACGATCAGCGTCGGCGACCGAGGTCCGGGCATCCCCGACGAGCTGCGTGACCGGCTGTTCGAGCGGTTCAGCCGCGCGGCCGACGCGCGACACCGGCCCGGCACCGGGCTCGGCCTGTTCATCACCCGCCAGCTGGCGCGGGCCAACGGGGGCGACGTGGTCCACCGCGACGCGCGCCCCCACGGCGCGGTCTTCGAGCTCACCCTGCCGGCGGTGACGGCGTCGTGACGACCCACGAGCAGCGGCTCGCCGACCTGCGCCTGCTGCGCCGGGTCCGCGACCGGATCGACCGCGACTATGCCGAGCCGCTCGACGTCGAGGCGCTGGCGCGCGGAGTCGGGATGTCGGCCGGTCACCTGTCGCGACAGTTCCGCGCGGCGTACGGCGAACCGCCCTACGGCTACCTGATGACCCGGCGGGTCGAGCGGGCGATGGCGCTGCTCCGGCGGGGCGACCTCAGCGTCACCGACGTCTGCTTCGCGGTCGGCTTCGGGTCGCTGGGGACGTTCAGCAGCCGGTTCAGCGAGCTGGTCGGCGTCTCGCCGAGCACCTACCGGCGCGAGCACGCCGAGCAGATGCTCGGCGTACCCTCCTGCGAGACGAGCAAGGTCACCAGACCGGTCAGGAATCGAGAAGCGCCCGTCGCCGGCGGCGCCTAGCGTGAGCGCCATGGACATCACCATCCACTCCAGCTTCCTCCCTCACGACGACGCGGAGGCGGCGCTGGCGTTCTACCGCGACACGCTCGGGTGGGAGCTGCGGCTCGACGTGGGCTACGACGGGCTGCGGTGGCTCACCGTCGGTCCGGTCGGGCAGCCCGGCACCAGCATCGTCCTCCACCCGCCGGGCGCCGACCCGGGCATCACCGAGGAGGAGCGGCGCACCATCGCCGAGATGATGGCGAAGGGCACCTACGGCAGCGTGCTGCTCGC
>JBQGFI010000078.1:0-9456 GCA_052040065.1 Marmoricola sp. | reverse complement strand
GCCCCGGTGTCGGTGCCGCCCCGGGGTGCGGCGCCGTCCCGCCGGGGCCGCGCGTCCCAACCCAGGACCACCAGCGTGAGCAGCCCGGCGGTGAGGCCGGCGAACCACGGCTCGCGCGGCAGGTGCAGCAGCCACGCCTTCTGCTCCAGGTGGATCCACGCGGCGCCGACGACGTCGGCGTCGGTCGGGTGCCACGGGTCGGGGTCGGGGTTGTTGTCGCCCTGCAGGGTGTAGCCGTCGACCCCGTCGCCGCCGGTGATCCGGTGGATCACCTGGCCCTGTCCCGCGCGGAAGGCCACGATGTCGCCGACGGCGTAGGTCTCCTGCGCCCGGGTGACGACGAGGTCACCAGTGGCGTAGGTGCCGTCCATGCTGTGGCCCTGCACCTCGATGTAGGCCGCCGGGCCGCCGAAGGCGGTCGGCGCGAAGGTCACGAACCACAGGCCCAGGAGCGCGAGGACGCCGACGTTGGCGAGGGTGCGCTGCAGGCGGCGGGACACGGGGACCTCCGGGGTCGGACGGGACGGCGATGCTCGGGGTGGCGACCACGTCGCCACCCCGAGACCCGAGTCAGTTGGCGGAGCCGGTCGACTGGCCCTCGAAGCCGGGGTCGATGGAGATGCGCACCGACTTGAGCTGCTCGGCGTCCATCGGGGTGTCGAAGCTGAGGCGCACGGTCTGCGTACCGGCCGGCTGCGCGGGGATGCGACCGCTGGCCCGCGGTCCGAACTGCGTGCCGTCGGCCTTCAGCGGCAGGACCGTCAGGGCCTGACCGGCGCAGTCGGCCCCGGACAGCTGGACGCGGGCGTTGACCACGTTGGGCGTGGCGAGGTGGTCGTTGTAGCCCCACTCGATCACCTTGGCGCTGGTCGCGCACTCCAGGTCGTTGGTCTGGCCGACCTGCAGCGGGCCGGCGCTGACGCCCCCGGCGAATCCGGCGGCGGAGGCCGCTCCGACCGCGGCGACGACGGCGACGACGGGGACGACGACGAGCTTCTTCATGAGTGGTTCTCCTCGAGCGTGAGTGGGGATCACCCCGACACGCTGGAGGCGTCGGCGGCGAGGCTCACCCTGCCGCCGGGACCGACCCCGGCACATCGTCAGAACTGACGAAAGACCGCCGCCTCAGTGGGGCTGCCAGGCGTCCTCGTCCTCGGTGCGCGCGGCGACCTCGGGGGGCAGCTCGCGGGCGGCGAGACCCTCGATGGTCACGGTCTCGAAGACCTCGCGCAGCGAGGAGCGCGCCGCGATCCAGACCAGCTGGAGCACCTCGGCGGTGGGGTTGTAGGAGACCGCCTCGGGGCGCAGGCCGTAGACGCTGACCAGCGGGCCGTCGACCGCGCGGATGACGTCGGCGACGCTGACGTCGGCCGGTCGCGCGGCCATCCGCCAGCCCCCGGACTGGCCGCGCTGGCTGACCACGATGCCGGCACGGCGCCGGTCGGCGAGGATGGCCTGCAGGAAGCCGTGGGGGATGTCCTGCAGGCGGCCGAGCTCCTCGGCGCTGACCGGGCGACCGTCGTCGCGCACCGCGATCTCGATCAGCGCCCGGAGGGCGTAGTCGGCCTTGGCGGAGACGCGCATGGCCCGAAGTCTGTCAGAGAGCACCCGCCCGGACACGCAGGCCGCACCCCGAGGTCCCGCGACGCGTCGGGTGAGCGCGGTCTCGAAACCGCGGAATCCCTTGCGTGGTGGACGATCCGTCGGGATACTGAGATGTTACCGGCGGGTAAAACCCGCCAGTAGCCACCACCGTCCCCGATTCCCCCTTCGTCAGAGAGGTCGGCCGTGAGCCACTACAAGACCAACATGCGCGACATCGAGTTCAACCTCTTCGAGGTGCTCGGACGCGACGACGTCCTGGGCCAGGGCCCCTTCGAGGCGATCGACGGCGAGACCGCGCGCTCGATCCTCGGCGAGGTCGAGCGGCTGGCGCGCGAGGACCTCGCGGCCTCCTACGAGGACAGCGACCGCAACCCCCCGGTCTTCGACCCCGCCACGCACACCGCGCCGGTGACCCCGTCGTTCAAGAAGAGCTACCGGGCCTGGATGGACGCCGAGTACTGGCGGCTCCAGGTCAGCGAGGAGCTCGGCGGCACCCCCGCGCCGGCGTCGCTGGTGTGGGCGCTGGGCGAGATGGTGCTCGGCGCCAACGCCCCCATTTGGATGTACGGCGCCGGGCCCGCCTTCGCGGGGATCGTGCACCGCAACGGCAACGACCGCGACAAGCTGATCGCGCAGCACATCATCGACCGCCAGTGGACGACGACCATGGTGCTGACCGAGCCCGACGCCGGCTCCGACGTCGGGGCCGGCCGCACGAAGGCCACGCCCAACGACGACGGCACGTGGAGCATCACCGGGGTCAAGCGCTTCATCACCTCGGCCGAGAGCGACCTCTCCGACAACATCATCCACCTGGTGCTGGCGCGTCCGGTCGGCGTGGAGGGCGTGGGCGGCCCCGGCACCAAGGGCCTCTCGCTCTTCATCGTCCCCAAGCACCACTTCGACGTCGAGACCGGCGAGCTCACCGGCGAGCGCAACGGCGCCTACGTCACCAACGTCGAGCACAAGATGGGCATCAAGGTCTCCAACACCTGCGAGGTCACCTTCGGCGACGCCTCCGTGGGCGGCGGCGAGGAGGCGCGCGGCTGGCTGCTCGGCGAGGTGCACCACGGCATCGCCCAGATGTTCCAGGTCATCGAGAACGCCCGGATGATGGTGGGCACCAAGGCCATCGCCACGCTGTCGGCCGGCTACCTCAACGCGCTCGACTACGCCAAGTCGCGCGTGCAGGGCGCCGACCTGACCCAGGCCTCCGACAAGACCGCGCCGCGCGTCACCATCACCCACCACCCCGACGTGCGCCGCTCGCTGCTGGTGCAGAAGTCCTTCGCCGAGGCGATGCGCTCGCTGGTGCTCTACACCGCCTCCTGGCAGGACCGGGTGCAGCTGGCCGAGCACCGGGGCGAGACCGACGAGCTCGCCATGCGGGTCAACGACCTGCTGCTCCCGATCGTGAAGGGCTACGGCTCCGAGCGCTCCTGGACCCTGCTCGGCACCGAGTCGCTGCAGACCTTCGGCGGCTCGGGCTTCCTGCAGGAGTACCCGATCGAGCAGTACGTGCGGGACGCCAAGATCGACACGCTCTACGAGGGCACCACCGCGATCCAGGGGCAGGACTTCTTCTTCCGCAAGATCGTCAAGGACCAGGCCGCGGCGCTCGGCCACCTCGCCGGCGAGATCGAGGCCTTCCTGGCGAGCGAGGCCGGCAACGGCCGGCTGAAGAACGAGCGTGCGCTGCTGGGCACCGCGCTCGCCGACGCCCAGGCCATGGTCGGGGGGATGATCGAGATGCTGATGAGCGCCGACCCCAGCGCCGAGGGCGGCGACGTCCGCAACATCTACAAGGTCGGGCTCAACACCTCGCGCCTGCTGATGGCGCTCGGCGACGTCGTCTGCGCGTGGCTGCTGCTCCGCGGTGCCGAGGTGGCGCTGCGCCGGCTCGACGAGGGCACCTCGCCGCAGGACCAGCGCTTCTACGAGGGCAAGGTCGCCGCGGCGCAGTTCTTCGCCCAGCACAACCTGCCCCAGCTCACCGCCGAGCGCGCCATCCTCGAGGCCACCGACCTCTCGGTCATGGACCTCGACGAGGCGGCCTTCTGAGGCACCCCCACCTCACCCGCAGGCCTCGGCTCCCCGGCGGAGCCGGGGCCTGCGTGCTCCGGCGCATGGATTGCGGCCGGTCGGGGCACTAGCGCGCTAGTCGAGCGAAAAGGGGCCTGCCATGGGCATCGGACTCGGAGTCGTGCTGCTGCTGATCGGCCTGATCCTGGCCCTCGGTGCCATCTCGCTCCCCGCCAGCATCGAGAACGCCGTCGCGTCCGACACGCTGGGATGGATCTTCGTCATCGTCGGCGTGCTCGCGATCGTGCTGGCGATGGTGATGAACAAGCAGCGCCACTCCAGCACCCACACCCACGTCGAGGAGCGCCGCGTCGACGGCGCCT
The DNA here is from genome assembly GCA_052040065.1 of Marmoricola sp. GTDB lineage: Bacteria > Actinomycetota > Actinomycetes > Propionibacteriales > Nocardioidaceae > Marmoricola. Next base: position 5,446 of record JBQGFI010000078.1, on the reverse strand, counting down.
GACCCGACCTCCAGACCCCGCACCGGCGGCTCTCCGCCAGACCGCCGCACCACGACCCGCCCCGCCCGGAGGCGGGTCGTCGTGCGTCGCGGCCTACCTTGAGCCCCATGAGCGATGACGCGACGCGGCTGTGGCGGCTGGTCGAGGTGTGGCTGCTGGCCGTCGACGACCTCACCACCCTGGTGGCCGACCTCGACCCCTCCGACGGCCTGGTGGCGACCGACCTCCCCGGCTGGAACGTGGCCGACAACCTCGCCCACCTCGCGCACCTCGAGGCGGTGCTGGCGGGCGCACCCGAGCACGACCTGCCGGTGCCCGACGCCCCGCACCTGCAGCGACCGATGCAGCTCTACACCGAGGCCGGCGTGCTGGCGCGTCGCGGACGGCTGCTGCCCGAGCTCGTGGAGGAGCTGCGCGAGGCCGTGACCACCCGCTACGCCGCCCTCCGCGCCGACCCGCCCACCGACGCGAGCGCCCCACCGCCCCGCACCCCCGGTGGCGTCGGCTGGGACACCGGCACCCTGCTGCGCAACCGGCCCTTCGACCTCTGGCTGCACGAGCAGGACATCCGACGTGCGCTCGGGCGACCCGGCGGTCTCGACACCGCCCCGGCGCGCCACACCCTCAGCGTGCTGGTGGCGGGGCTCCCGATGGTCGTCGGCAAGCGGGTCGCCCCGGGCGTGGGCCGCGGCGTACGGCTCGAGCTGCCCGAGGCCGGCCTGGGCGCCACCGTGGCGGTGGGCGACGACGGTCGCGCCCGTTTCGCGGAGGACGTCGCACCGGTGACGACGGTGCGGTTGAGCACCGAGGACTTCGTGGTGCTCGCGGCGGGTCGGCGCGGACCGGAGGCGACCACGCCCGACGTCGAGGGTGACGAGGCGCTCGCCGCGCGGCTGCTCGCCTCGCTGGCGGTCACCCCGTGAGCGCCGCGTGGTCGTCCGACGACCTGCCCGACCTTGCCGGACGGCGCGCGCTCGTGACGGGCGCGGGCAGCCCGCTCGGACGCGAGACCGCGCTGGCGCTCGCCGGTCGCGGGGCCGAGCTGCTCCTGGCCGACCCCGACCTCGACGCCCTGGGTGACGCCGTACGCCGCGTCGACGCCGCCGGCGCGGCCCGCCCCGTGGCGGTGCCGCTCGACCTCGCCGACCTCGACTCCGTGCGCGACGCGGCCGCCCACGCCCGCAGCGTCGCCCTCGAGGGTCTCGACCTGCTGGTGCTCCACGACGCGGGACGCGAGCGTGGGGCGACCACGTCCGACGGCGAGGAGGTCTCGCTGGTGGCCCGCGCGTGGGGGCCCTTCCTGCTGGTCGCCCGGCTGCACGACCTGCTCGGCAGGGTGGTCAGCGTGGTGCCGCCCTCCTACCGGCTCGCCCGCGAGGTGTCGCCGGACCTCGACGACGAGGGCCTGCTGCGACGCACCGGCTGGGGCGGGGCGTCGGAGGCCGCGCTCGCGACGCTGCTGCTCGCGCTCGAGCTCGACGCCCGCGCCCGGGCCGCCGGGTCGGGGCTGCGCAGCCTCGTCGCCGTGGCCGGGCTCGACGTGTCGGGTCCCCTCGGGCGCGCCGAGCAGGTGCGGCGCGGCCGGGGGCCCAGCATCCTCGACGCCGCCGCACGAGCCGTCGGTCAGCGCGGCGAGGTCGCCCACCACCCGGTGCTCATGGCCGCCACCGCCGACCTGCCCGGCTCCACGGTCGTCGGCCTCGGCGGCGCGCTGGGGCTCGGCACCACCCCCCGGATCGTGAACCCGCCGCGCACGGCCCGCGACCGGGAGCTGCGCCGCCGGTTGTGGACGCTCGCCGTCGAGCGCGCGGGGGCCGAGCCGTGGGCCTGACGCGCACGCGCGCGCTCCGCCCGGGCGACCACCCCGCGGTGCTCGCGCTCAACGAGGACTTCGTCGAGCTGCTCTCCCCGCTCGACGAGGTCCGCCTCCAGCAGCTCCTCGCGTGGTCCGACCAGGCGCTCGCGGTCGAGCTCGACGGCGGCTTCGCCGGCTTCGTGCTCACCTTCGCCGCGGGGGCGGCGTACGACGGGGAGAACTTCGCCTGGTTCGCGGCGCGCCACGACGACTTCCTCTACCTCGACCGCATCGTGCTCGCCCCGCACACCCGCCGCCAGGGCGTGGCCAGCGCCGTCTACGACGAGCTCGAGCGCGGCTGCGGCCGGCCGGTGCTGTGCCTCGAGGTCAACCTCGACCCGCCCAACGAGGCGTCGCTGGCCTTCCACCGCGGGCGCGGCTACGTCGAGGTGGGCCGCCGCGTCTCGGGCGGGCACCTGGTCTCGCTGATGACGAAGACGCTGTCGCCCGGGCCCTAGCCCGTGACCAGCCGCGGCCGCACCGTGCGCACCTGCAGCTCGACGCGGTCGAGCGGGTGGTGCACGCCCGCGCTGAAGCGGCGCTCGAAGAGACCCGCCAGCTCGCGCAGGTCGCCGGGCGACATCTTCAGGCAGCCGTTGGACTTGTAGTCGTTGATCCGCGGCCACTCCCAGCGGCACAGCTGGTCGCCCGGCCGGTTCGCGCACTGCCGGCTCCCCGCGCCCTGCTCGGTGTGGATGAAGAGGCTCTGGCGCAGCGTGCCGTTGCGGCAGGCCTTGTTGTCCATCCGGAAGGCGCGGCCCTTGATCGCGTTGCCGCCGTAGTCGCGGTGGAAGGTGAGCCGGTAGCTGCCGTCGGGCGGCCAGCCGACCGAGCGCACGCAGGGGTCCTTGCCGCCGCGCCCCGGCAGCCCGGCCCCGGCCCGCCAGTCGCGCTGCTCGACCAGCCGGTCCTTGCCGCCGCGGCGCTCGTAGAGCCGCCAGACCAGGCGGGAGTCGAAGGGGTCGTCGTGGTTCTTGGCGAAGACGAGCACCGCCCGGTGGCTCGGGGCGGCGTCCGCGGTCGCCGTGGTCCACCCGGGGAGGAGCGCGAGCACCAGCCCCAGCAGCACCCCCGGAACCACGCCTGTCACTCTGGTCACCGCTGCACCCTAGGGCGTGCCGGCCCGCCGCGGCGGTGGTTGGCTGCGCGTCGCCCGCACGAGAGGGTGGGGTCATGAGGCTCTTGGTGCTCGGCGGCACGGTCTTCTGCTCCCACGAGGTGGCGGCGGAGGCGGTGCGCCGCGGGCACGACGTCACCTGCGCGGCGCGCGGCACGTCGGGCGAGGTGCCCGAGGGCGCCCGGCTGGTACGCCTCGACCGGACCGACCCGGACTGGTCGGTGCTGGAGGGCGACTTCGACGCCGTCGTCGACGTCGCCCGCACCCCGTCGTGGGTGGCCTCGGCGCTCGACGCCCTGGGCGACCGGGCGGCGTACTGGCTGCTGGTCTCCACGATCAGCGTCTACGCCGACCACACGACGCCCCACGGCAGCCCCGAGTCGCTGCCGGTGCTCGAGCCGCTGTGGGAGGAGGACGTCGAGGAGACGCCGGAGACCTACGGTCGCCACAAGGTCGCCTGCGAGCAGCTCGTGCGCGAGCGCGCGGCCGCCTCGCTCGTGGTGCGACCCGGCCTCCTCGTCGGGCCCGGCGACCCGAGCGGGCGCTTCTCCTACTGGCCCGACCGGCTGGCCGAGGGCGGTGACGTGCTCGCCCCGGGCGCGCCCGAGCGCGACGTGCAGCTCCTCGACGTCCGCGACCTCGCGGTGTGGCTGGTCGACTGCGCCGAGCAGCAGCGCACCGGCGTGCTCGACGCCGCGGGCTGGATCACCACCATGGGCGAGCTGCTCGAGGCCGTGGCCGACGGCGTCGGCAGCGACGCCCGGCTCTTCTGGGCGCACCCGGGCTTCCTGCGCCGCCACCACGTGGAGCCCTGGTCGGGTCCGCGATCGCTGCCGCTGTGGCTGCCCGAGGAGATGGGCGGCATGCTGACCCACGACGTGAGCGCCAGCGTCGCGGCGGGACTCCGCACCAGGCCGGTCGCCGAGACGGCCGCCGACACCCTCGCCTGGCTGCGCACCCCCGCCGGCCGTGGCCAGGTCACCGGCCTCGCCCGCGCCGAGGAGCAGGAGCTGCTCGACGACTGGCACACCATCTGAGGCCGACCGCCGTTCAGGCCGCCCGTCGGCTGCGGGTCAGCTGACGTCGCGGCGCGCCGTGAGCAGCGCGCCGGCGCCGGCGAGCACCGCGGCCCACGCCGTCAGCGTGAGGGCGGCGGCCCACCACTCCAGGCGGGTCTGGTCGGGACTCTGCTGGACCGCGTCGACGATGGCGTTGGTCGCCTCGGAGGGCATGTACGGCGCCAGGTTCTCGCGGCCGAACTCGAAGGCCCGCAGCGCCAGCCCGACCAGCGGCTCGACGATCCAGGCCACGCCGACCCCGATCAGCAGGGCCGCGACCTGGTTGGGGATCAGGATCCCGATGCCGAGACCGATCAGGGCCCACAGCCCGAGCACGAGCAGGCTCAGGGCGAGGGTGCGGGCGACGTCGCCGGAGGGGAAGGCCTCCTCGCCGCGCGCGGTGAGCACGAGGGCGCCCACGAGGACCGACCCCGCGAGGCTGACGATCCCGTAGCCCGCCCCGATCGCGAGCAGCGCGACCACCTTGGCCACCATCACCCGGAGCCGGTGCGGCTGCGCGAGGAAGGTCGAGGTGATGGTGTGGTGCCGGTACTCCGAGCCGATCTGGATCACGCCGATGGTCAGCATCAGCAGGTAGCCGATGCCCAGGCCGCCGGTGTAGACGCTGTTGGCGATCTGCGTGGCGTCACCGGTCGGCATCCCCTGCACCGACTCCTCCCCGAAGGCGCCGGTGAAGAGCAGGCCGAAGAGCAGCGCGAAGGCCGCACCGGCCAGGAAGATCCCGATCGCCATGCCCCACCACAGCCGGGTGGTGAAGAACTTCAGCAGCTCGGCCCTGATCGCGCCGCCCATCACGCGGCTCCTTCCCGGGAGGCCCCGGCGCCATGGCCGAGGTTGCGGTTGGTGCCCTCGGTGAGGGAGAAGTACAGCTGCTCGAGGTCGGCGCGCTGGGGCGTCAGCTCCCACACCGGCAGCCCGGCCGCCAGCGCGACGTCACCGACCACGCGCGGGTCGCCGGTGCGCACCACGAGCGCGCCGTCGCCCCCCGGCTCGACGGCGAGCTCGCGGGACGCGAGGGCCGCGGCGAGCGCGGCGGCGTCGGAGGTGCGGACCAGCACCGACGGGTCGCCCTGCAGGTCGGCCATCGTGCCCTGCCGGACCAGCCGCCCGTTGGCGATGATCACGACGTCGTCGGCGGTCTGCGACACCTCCTGCAGCAGGTGGCTGGAGACCAGCACCGTCTTGCCGTGCTCGTGACTCAGCCTCCGCAGGAAGCCGCGCAGCCAGCGGATGCCCTCGGGGTCGAGTCCGTTGGCGGGCTCGTCTAGCACCAGCACGCGGGGGTCGCCGAGCCGCGCCGCGGCGCGGGCCAGCGGTTGCCGCATCCCCATGGAGTAGGCCCCGGCACTTCGGCGGGCGAAGGCCGGGATGCCGGACAGCTCGAGCATCTCGTCG
>JBQGFI010000077.1:0-4295 GCA_052040065.1 Marmoricola sp. | reverse complement strand
TCCTGGTCGAGGCCGAGCGCTCCGGCGCCGCGCTCGCCGAGGGGGCGTCGTCCGCGGCCGACTGGGCCCACGCGTCGACGCGACAGCGCCGCAGCACCGCGCGTGCGGACCTCAGGCTCGCCGACCTGCTGTGCCGCTACCACTACCTCGAGGCCGGGATGCTCGCCGGCGACGTGTCGCTCGACCAGGCCAAGGTCATCAAGCGCGCGATCGAGCGGTTGCCGCAGGACGGTCCCCACGGCGTGACCTGTGACCAGGCTGAGGCAGCCGAGCGCCACCTGGTCGAGCTCGCCGCCTCGTTCGCGCCGGAGCAGCTGGAGGTCCTCGGCGAGAAGATCTACGAGGTGATCGCGCCCGAGGTGGCCGAGGCTGCGGAGGGCGAGCGGCTCGCCCGCCAGGAGGCGCGCGCCGAGCGCCGGACCTGCCTGCGGATGTGGCGCGACGGCGAGGGAGTCACCCACGGCAGGTTCGCGATCCCCGACCTCCACGGCGCGATGCTCACCAAGGCGCTGCAGGCGATCGCGAGTCCCGCCAGGGCCGTCAACGGCGCCCCCGACGGCTCCGACGCAGAGACCAGCACCGAGATGTCGGCGCGCGAGCCGGCGGAGACCCGTCGTGGCCGAGCCCTGTGCGAGCTGCTCGAGCGCATGGGCGCCCGTGACCTCCCCGTCGCTGGAGGCGGTGACGCGACCGTCGTCGTCAGGATCGACGCCGAGCGGCTCACGGAGACGCTGCACCAGGCCGGCGTGGCCACGCTCGGCACCGGACTCGCGATCTCCGCCGGCGAGGCCCGGCGGCTGGCGTGCGGTCACAGGCTGCTGCCCGCCGTGCTCGGCACCGGCCACCAGGCCCTCGACCTGGGCGACACCGCCCGACTCTTCTCCAAGGCCCAGCGCGTCGCCCTGACGCTGCGCGACGGCGGCTGCACCGCCGAGCACTGCGACGTGCCCGCCAGCATGTGCCACGCCCACCACGACCGGCCGTGGTCCCACGGCGGCACCACCGACCTCGCCAACGGCCGGCTCCTCTGCGGTCCGCACCACCGTCGGATCCACGACCCCGGCTTCGACCACGGGTTCACCTCCGACAACCGGGTCCGGTTCCACCGGCGGGAGTGAGGAGGGCCGGAGCCCCTTAGGCTGCCGCGGTGGACCTGATGCGGGAGGCCGAGGCGGAGCGCGCCGAGCTGCTGGAGCTGCTGACCGGTCTGGAGCCGGCCCAGTGGGAGCAGGAGTCGCTCTGCGACGGCTGGTCGGTGCGTGACGTGGTCGCGCACCTGCTGAGCTACGAGGGCGTCGGCATGCGCGAGGTGCTGCCGTCGATGCTCCGGGCGCGGATGTCGCTGGGGCGGGTGAATGCTGGTTTCCTGTCCCGGCAGCAGGGGTTGACCCCAGACCAGCTCGTCGACCGGCTGCGCACCCACCTGCGGCCGAGCGGTCTGACCGCGGCCCGCGGCGGCGCCGTGGGCCTGGTCGACGCGCTCGTGCACCAGCAGGACATCCGGCGACCGCTCGGTCGCCTCCGTGAGATCCCGGGCGAGCGCCTGCGCTACGCGCTCGGCTTCGCTGTCACGGCCCCACCGCTGCGCGGCTTCTGGCACGTCCGCGGCACCCGGGTGGTGGCCACCGACCTCGACTGGGCCCACGGCCGCGGTCCCGAGGCCCGCGGGAGCGGCGAGGCGGTGCTGATGGTGCTCGGTGGTCGTGCCGGCGTCGCCCACGAGCTCGAAGGGCCCGGCACCGCCACGCTGCGGCAGCGGCTGGGCTAGGAGGCGCCCAGCTCGCGCACGCGCGCGAGCGTGTCGGCCTCGGCGGGGGGCTTGTCGTCGCGGTAGCGCAGCACGCGGGCGAAGCGGAGGGCGACACCGCCGGGGTAGCGGGTGGAGCGCTGGACGCCGTCGAAGGCGATCTCGACGACCTGCTCCGGGCGCACGTGCACGACGTGGCCCGACCGGTGGGTCTCCAGGGCGAGGAAGCGCTCGGTCTGCCAGGCGAGGATCTCGTCGGTCATCCCCTTGAAGGTCTTGCCCAGCATCGTGAAGCCGGTCTCGCTGGCGTCGTCGCGCGCGCCGAGGTGGATGTTGGAGAGCCAGCCCTCGCGGCGTCCGCTGCCCCACTCCACGGCCAGGACGACGAGGTCGAGGGTGTGGCGCGGCTTGACCTTCACCCACGCCGAGCCGCGGCGGCCGGCGTCGTACGGCGCGTCGAGGCGCTTGACGATGACGCCCTCCTGCCCGGCGGCGACGGCCTCGTCGAAGAAGCGCTGCGCCTCCTCGGGGGAGTCGGTGACGAGCCTGGCGACGCGGTGCTGCTCGGGCACGACGGCGTCGAGGCGGGCGAGCCGCTCGTGCGTGGGCGACTCGATCAGCGAGTCGCCCTCGTGGAGCAGCACGTCGAAGAAGTACGGCGTGATGCCCTCGGCGCCCGAGCGGGTGGCCGTGGTCGACGCGGTCTCCTGGAAGGGACGCGGCCGGCCGTCGGGCCCGACCGCGAGCGCCTCGCCGTCGAGCACCACGTCGTCGACGGGGAGCGCGCGGACGACGTCGACGACCTCGGGCAGGCGCTCGCCGATCTCGTCGAGCGAGCGGGTGAAGACGGCGACGTCGTCACCGTGCTTGTGCACCTGGATCCGGATGCCGTCGAGCTTGGTGTCGACCGCCACCGCGCTGCCTGCGGCGACCTTGTCGAGCCCCTCGGCCACGTCGGGGGCACTGCCGGCGAGCATCGGGCGGACCGGCCGACCCACCAGCATCGAGAAGTCGGCGAGCCCGGCGGAGCCGCGGGTGAGCGCGGCGGCGGCGATCGGGCCGGTGGGCGCGCTGAACATGGCGGCACGGCGCACCTCGGCGAGGGGCACCTCGGCCGCCTGGGCGACGGCGTCGAGCATCACCGAGTCGAGCGCGCCCTGGCGCACGTTGCCGGTCATGACCGCCCTCAGCCACTCCTGCTCGGGTCCGGTGAGCCGGCCGAAGAGGTCGGCCACGGCGTCGCGGCGCGCGGTCGCGGAGCCCGCACCCGCGAGGCCGGAGAGCCGCTCGAGCGCGGCGTCGACGTCGGCCAGGGTCACCGACGGCACCGTGGCGGGCGGCGGCAGCGAGCCGAGGGAGCGGTAGCCGACCCCGGTGCGCCGCTGGCGCAGGGTCCCGGAGAGGTAGGTGGCGGCGAGGTCGAGGTCGTCCTCGCCGCCGGGAGCGGCCTCGCGCCGCAGCCCGGCGATCAGCTCGCGCTTGGCCAGCCGCTTGGACGTGGCCGCGACCTGGCCGGAGACGTCGACGAGACGGGCGAGCAGCATGCCGGACATGCTGGCACCGTGCCCTGACAGGGGCGCGACATACGCTGCGGGGGTGGGGGCCAGCGAGCGGGTGTGGCGGCCGGACTGGCCGTGCCCGGTGCGCGCCGTGCTCTCGACGCACCGCCGCGGACCCGGCGACCCGACCTTCCGCCTGGGTGACGACGGCGCGATCTGGCGCGGCATCGGCACGCCGGAGGGCCCGGCCTCGCTGCGGCTGGTGACCCGCCCCGACCTGGGCGAGGTGCACGCCACGGCGTGGGGGAGCGGCGCGGAGTGGGCCCTGGAGTCCGTGCCCCGGATGCTCGGGGCCGACGACGACCCGAGCGGCTTCGTGCCGCCGGAGCCGCTGGCCGACGCGTGGCGCCGTCACCGGCACTGGCGCCTGGGGGCGACCGGGCTGGTGATGGAGGCGCTGCTGCCGGCGATCCTGGAGCAGAAGGTGACCGGGCAGGAGGCCTTCGCCGGCTTCCGCCGCCTCGTCCACCGCTTCGGCGAGCGGGCCCCCGGTCCGCCGCGCGACGCCGAGCCCCCGGTGCGGCTGTGGGTGCAGCCCACCGCCACGCAGCTGCGACAGGTGCCGTCGTGGGAGTGGCTGCGCTGCCACGTCGACGGCGCCCGCTCGCGCCCGGTGCAACACGCGGCACGGGTGGCCGCCTCGCTCGAGCGCGCGGGCGCCGAGCCGCCCGAGGTCTTCGACCGCCGGCTGCGCAGCCTGCCCGGCATCGGGGTGTGGACCAGCGCCGAGGTGCGCTCGCGGGCGCTCGGCGACGCCGACGCGGTCAGCTTCGGCGACTACCACGTGGCGGCCAACGTCACCTACGTCCTCCCCGGCGAGGTCGGCGACGACGAGCGCATGGCCGAGTTGCTCGCGCCGTACGCCGGTCACCGCCACCGCGTCCAGCGCCTGGTCGAGCTCGCCGGGCTGCGTCGTCCGCGGCACGGCCCGCGGATGGCGCCGCGTCGTCACCTGCCGGCGCGCTGAGCCCCCGGGCTACCCTGCTCCG
>JBQGFI010000076.1:0-13957 GCA_052040065.1 Marmoricola sp. | reverse complement strand
CACATGGCGGTGCACGGGCGCGCCGGCCAGACCTGCCCGGTCTGCGGCGACACCGTGCGCGAGGTCAGCTTCGCCGACTCCTCGCTGCAGTACTGCGCCACCTGCCAGACCGGTGGCAAGCCGCTGGCCGACCGCCGGATGTCGCGCCTGCTGAAGTGAGCCCGGGCCCGGTCAGCGGCTGGGGCCAGTGGCTGGGGTCAGTGGCTGGGCAGGCGTCCGCTCAGCCGGTCGTGGCGCTCCGCGCTGGACGCGTCGAGGCCGACGATCTCCACCGCCTTGCCCTTCGCGGCGTACTTGGTGGTGATGGAGTCGAGCGCGGCCACGGTGGAGGCGTCCCAGACGTGCGACTCGTGCAGGTCGATGACCACGCGTGCGGGGTCGCCCTGGTAGTCGAACTGGGTGTAGAGGTCGTTGGAGGAGGCGAAGAAGAGCTCCCCGGTGACCCGGTAGACGGCCGTGACCTCGCCGTGCTCGTCCTCGACCAGCTCGCGCCGGGTCTCGGTCAGGTGCGCGACGCGGCGTGCGAAGAGCGTCATGGCGACCAGCACGCCGACGCCGACGCCGATCGCGAGATGGTGGGTCGTGACGGTCACCGCGACGGTGGCGAGCATGACGACCGTCTCCGAGAGCGGCATCCGGCGCAGCGTGCTCGGCTGCACCGAGTGCCAGTCGAAGGTGGCCACCGACACCATGATCATCACCGCGACCAGCGCGGCCATCGGGATGACCGCGACGACGTCGCCGAAGCCCACGACCAGGATCAGCAGGAAGACGCCGGCGAGGAAGGTGGAGATCCGGGTGCGGGCTCCCGACGACTTCACGTTGATCATCGTTTGCCCGATCATGGCGCAGCCGCCCATGCCGCCGAAGCAGCCGGTGATCACGTTGGCGACGCCCTGGCCCCAGGACTCGCGGGTCTTGACGGAGCGCGAGTCGGTGATGTCGTCGACCAGCTTGGCCGTCATCAGCGACTCCAGCAGGCCGACCAGCGCCACCGCCAGGGCGTACGGCGCGATGATCCGCAGCGTCTCCAGCGTCAGCGGCACGTCGGGGAGCAGCAGCGTCGGGAGGCTGTCGGGGAGGTCGCCCTGGTCGCCGACGTCGGGCACGGTGACGGCGGCGACCACGGTGAAGGCGGTCAGCGCGACGATCGCGACCAGGGGAGCGGGGACGACGCGGCTCACCCGCGGGAGGGCGACCATGATCGCGATGCCGACGGCGACCATCGGGTAGACGAGCCAGGGCACGTCGACCAGGTAGGGCAGCTGGGCCAGGAAGATCAAGATGGCCAGGGCGTTGACGAAGCCCACCATGACCGAGCGCGGGACGAAGCGCATCAGCCTGCCCAGGCCGGCCAGGCCGAGGACGACCTGGATGACGCCGCCGAGGATGACCGTCGCGATCAGGTGGTCCAGGCCGTGCTCGCGCATGACGGGCGCGATCACCAGGGCGACCGCCCCGGTGGCGGCCGAGATCATCGCGGGCCGCCCGCCCAGGAACGCGATCGAGACGGCCATCGTGAAGGAGGCGAAGAGCCCGACCCGCGGGTCGACGCCCGCGATGATGGAGAAGGAGATGGCCTCGGGGATCAGGGCGAGGGCGACGACGAGGCCGGCGAGGACCTCGGTGCGCAGCAGGCGGGGCGAGCGCAGCGCCTCGCGCACGGTCGGTCGCGGCGCGTCGCTCTGCTCGCGCGTGGACGCAGGGGTGGGCATCGGTGGTGGTTCCGTTCGCGAGGAGGGCCGCGGCGCCGAGGTGCGTGGGGCACCGGCGCTCGACGGGCCTGGCGGTGGTGGTCAGGATGGGGGCGCGCGGCGTTGCCGGCGCGGACAGGTGAACCCTACCCTCACGTGAGGGTAGGGTTGGGGTCAACCGGAAGTGAGCAGGACCACGTGACGAGGCAGGGCGAGCCGTCGGCGCCGACCGGCGCGGACGCGGCGTACATGCAGATCGGCGAGGTGGCCACGCGCACCGAGCTCTCGCTGCGCAGCCTGCGCCACTGGGAGGAGGTCGGCCTGCTGCTGCCGTCGGGGCGCAGCGAGGGCGGCTTCCGGCTCTACACCGAGGACGACGTGGCCAAGATCCTGGTGATCCGCCGGATGAAGCCGCTGGGCTTCAGCATCGAGGAGATGAAGGCCGTCATGGTCGACATCGAGACGCTGGCCGCGCCCGAGGTCACCGCGGCCGAGGCGGCCGCCGCGCGCGCCCGGCTCGACGACGTCCGGCGCGAGGCGGGCGACCGGCGTGAGCGCCTGGTGCGGCAGCTCGCCATGGCCGACGAGTTCATCGCGCTGCTCGGTGCCAGGTCCGGGTCCGGGTCCGCCTGAGCGGGGCCTGGCGTAGGCTCCGCCCGTGATCGAGGTCCCGACCATCGAGGTCGCCCAGGTGCCCGACCCGCTGCCCGACGGCGTGACCGTCGTCGACGTGCGCGAGCCCATCGAGTGGGAGCACGGCCGCATCGCCGGCTCCGTGCACGTGCCGCTGCAGCAGCTGCCCGCCCAGGTCGACGAGCTCCCGCGCGACCAGCAGCTGCTGGTCGTCTGCAAGGTCGGGGGCCGCTCCGCGCAGGCCACGGCGTTCTTGCGGGAGAAGGGCTTCGAGGCCGTCAACCTCGCCGGTGGCCTGGTCGACTGGGCCGACGCCGGTCGCACCCTGGTGCGCGACGGCGACGACACGCCCCTCGTCGTCTGAGGATCAGGCTCCCGCGAAGGCCGCCGGCAGCGGCACCTCCAGGGCCCGGCGCAGCCGACTGAGGTAGGTCGCCCGTGGCACCTCGACCACGCCGAGCGTGGCGAGGTGCGGGGTGCGCCACTGGGTGTCGAGCAGCCGCGCGCCGGCGTGCTCGTCGCGCAGCAGCTCGACCAGGCCCACCAGTGCGGCCTTCGAGCCGTCGCGCGCCCGGGTGAACATCGACTCGCCCGCGAAGAGACCGCCCACGGCCACGCCGTAGAGCCCGCCCGCCAGCTCGTCGTCGCGCCACGCCTCCACCGAGTGCACCCAGCCGAGCCGGTGGAGCTCGGCGTACGCCGCCGCGATGTCGTCGTCGATCCAGCTGCCCTCGCGGGCCGGGTCGGCGCAGCCCGCGACCACCGCGTCGAAGGCGGTGTCGACGCGGATCTCGAAGTGCTTCAGGGACTGCCGCAGCGAGCGGCTCACCCGCAGCCCGTCGAGCGGGAGGACCCCGCGCTCCTCCGGCGACCACCACGCCATGTCGGCGCCGGCCTGCTCCAGGCCCATCGGGAAGAGCCCGCGGCGGTAGGCCTGCAGCAGCGTGCCCGGCTGCAGGTCGGCGCCCAGGCAGACCACGTCGCCGTCGGCGTCGTCCGGGGGAGGGAAGACCCAGGGGCTCGGCGCAGGCTCGACGGGCCACGGTGTCGGCACGCTCCCATCGTGGCACCCGGGGGTGCGAGGCAGCGCCGTACGCTGGCGGCATGAGCCTTGCCAAGCGCCTCGGGGCGGGCCTCGGGCCCAAGGTGACCGAGGCCGCACCTCATCTCACCGCGTCGTTCGTGCACCAGGCGCTCGACCGGGCCATCCGCGGGGCCGGGCCGCTCGACTCCGCCGCCATGGCGGCCGAGCGCCAGCTCGACGAGCACCGCGGCGACGAGCAGGCCGCGGTCAAGGCGCTGATCGAGTCGCACGTGCGGCTGGCCGGCGCGCAGGGCTTCCTGACCAACCTCGGCGGCCTCGCGACCATGCCGGTCGCCGTGCCGGCCAACATCGGCGGGCTCGCCCTGATCCAGTGCCGCCTCGTCGCCGCGATCGCCCACCTGCGGGGCTACGACCTCGAGGACCCGCGGGTGCGCGACGCCGTCCTCACGGCGCTGCTGGGGGAGGAGCGGGTGCACGAGCTGGTACGCCGCGCCAAGCTGCCCGGCCCCCCGATGGCGCTGGCCACCGCGCCCGTGCACGACCCCGACCTCGACACGGTCGTGGCCAACGAGGTCGCCGCCGAGCTGATGACCCGCATCGCCGGCAAGCGTCTCGCCTACACCGTGGGGCGACGCACGCCGATCGTCGGCGGCGTCGTCGGCGCCGGGACCGACGGCTACGCCACCTGGCGCATCGGCCGCTACGTCGACGTCGAGCTGCTGCCCCGCCGCGTCACTCCCTGAGACCCGGGACGCCGCCGGACGGAGCGGCGGTGAAGCGGATCGGGAAGCGGACCGGTCCGGTGTTGCCCGAGACCGGGAGCCACTCCCCGGGGCCGTCGGCGACGGGGTCGGGCATCCGCTGGGCCAGCAGCGGCAGGGCGACGCTCATGTCGGTGCGGGCGACGAAGTGGCCCAGGCAGTGGTGGACGCCGCCGCCGAAGCCGCTGTGCAGCGGGCGGTCGGTGACGGTGATGTCGAACGACGGGTCCTCGCCCATCGCGCGGGGGTCGGTGCCGGCGGCGTGGGAGAGCACCTGCACGATCCCGCCGCGCGGCACGCGCAGGCCGTCGAGCTCGACGTCCTCGACCGCCTCGCGGGTCACCCAGGTGACCGTGGGGTTGACCCGCATCACCTCCTCGACGGCAGCGGCGCCGAGCTCGGGTCGCTCGGCCAGCAGCGCCCACTGGTCGGGGTGGCGCAGGAAGGTCTGCACGGCCAGGCCGATCTGGTTGCGCGTGGTCTCCATGCCGGCGAAGGCCAGGAAGACCAGCCCGTTGCTCAGCTCGCGCGCGCTGAGCCGGTCGTCGTGCTCGTGGGCGGTCAGCAGGGTGGTCACGAGGTCGTCGCGCGGGTGGGCGCGCCGGTCGGCGACCACCTCCTCGACGTACGCCGTGAGGCCCGCGAGCGCCGCCTCGATGCGGGGCAGGTCGCGGCGCAGGTTGACCCCGAAGGACTTGCCGAGGTCGTCGGCCCAGTGCGCCACCTGCGGCCAGTGCTCCTCGGGCAGGCCCAGGAGCAGGCACAGGATGCGTGCGGAGTAGGGCTCGGCGAACTCGCCCACCAGCTCGACCCGCCCGCGCGGCGCGAAGGCGTCGACGAGCTCGGTGGCGAGCTCCTGGAACTGCGGGCGCATCGCCTCGATGGTCCGGCTGCGGAAGGCCGGGCCCAGCAGCCGTCGCAGGCGCAGGTGGTCGGTGCCCTCCAGGCTGAGCAGCGTCTCGGCCCACCACTGCGGGAAGGGCCCGTCGTGCACGCCGTTCTGCGCCGGCCAGCGCGCGTTGCCCTGCTGGAAGCGGCGGTCCTTGAGGATGGCCTGGCCCTGCTCGTGGCGGAGCACGGCCCAGCCGTACGGCGTCTCGGCGTACCAGCCCTGCTCGCGGGCCGCGTGCACCGCGGCCGAGGTGACGTCGAAGGTCGGGTCGGCCAGGTCGAGGTGGGGCACGGGCTCGCGCACGGGGGTCAGTCTGCCGCCAGGGCCTGCACCACCCGGCTGGGACTCGGCCGGCCGAGGTGGTCGGCCATCCAGCGGCTGGTCGCGACCAGCGCGCCGAGGTCGACGCCGGTCTCGACGCCGAGGCCGTGCAGCATCCACACGAGGTCCTCGGTGGCGAGGTTGCCGGTGGCGCTCTCGGCGTACGGGCAGCCGCCGAGCCCGCCCGCGCTCGCGTCGAAGGTGGTGACGCCGTGCTGCAGCGCGGCGTAGGCGTTGGCGAGCGCCTGCCCGTAGGTGTCGTGGAAGTGCACGGCCAGCAGGTCGTCGCTGACGCCGGCGTCGTTGAAGGCGGTGAGCAGCTCGCCGACGTGGCCGGCGGTGCCGACGCCGATGGTGTCGCCGAGCGAGAGCTGGGTGGCGCCGAGCTCGAGCAGCCGGACGCCGACCCGCACCACCTGCGCGATCGGCACGGCGCCCTCCCACGGGTCGCCGAAGCACATCGAGACGTAGGCCCGGACGTCGGCGCCCGCCGCGAGCGCGCGTCGCACGACGGGCTCGAACATGGCGAACTGCTCGGTGACGCTGCGGTTGAGGTTGCGCTGGGCGAAGGTCTCGGTGGCGCGGCCGAAGACCGCGACGCGGCGGCAGCCCAGCTCCAGCGCGCGGTCGAGGCCGCGCTCGTTGGGCACCAGCACCGGCAGCTCGCGGCCCGCCTCGCCGAGCAGGCCGAGCAGGTCGGCGGCGTCGGCGAGCTGCGGCACCCAGCGGGGGTGCACGAAGGAGGTCGCCTCGACCACGGGCAGGCCGGCCGCGAGCAGGCGGCGGCAGAAGTCGGCCTTGACCTCGGTGGGGACCAGGGCCTGCTCGTTCTGCAGCCCGTCGCGCGGTCCGACCTCGTAGACCGTCACGGCCCGGGGCAGCTCACTCATCGGCCACTACCTCGAAGAGGACGGCGCCGAGCTGCACCCGGTCGCCGGCGGCCGCACCGACGGCGGCGACCGTGCCGGCCACGTCGGCGGTGAGCGAGAGCTCCATCTTCATCGCCTCCATCACGCCGAGCACCTGGCCGGCGTCGACCCGGTCGCCCTCGGCGACCCGGACGTCGAGCACGGTACCTGGCATCGGAGCGAGCACGGTGCCGTCGCCGGCGACCGCCACGGGGTCGGCGAAGGGGTCGGGGCGCGGGAAGCCGAAGCGCTGCCCGCGCGTCACCACCTCCACGTGGTCCTCGGTGACGCGTGCCGTCTGCGGGCCGGGCGCCGGGCCGGTCAGCCGCACCGCCTCGTCGAGGTGCACCACGGGGTCGGCCGCGGCCCCGCCGAGGCGGAAGCCGTCGGAGCGCCACGGACCCGACGGCGTCCGCTCCGCGTCGTACGCCGCCCAGGCGGCGAGCCGGCGGGCCTCGGTCGGGTCGGGCGCGGGCAGCTCGTGGCGGTCGAGCCAGGCGGTGTCGATGGCGGCGTCGGCGAACTCCTCCGACGCCGCGAGCGCCCGCAGGAAGCCGGCGTTGGTGGTCAGGCCGAGCCCCGCGGTGCCGTCGAGCGCCTCGACCAGCCGCTGCCGCGCCTGCGCGCGGTCACGACCGTGGGCGACCACCTTGCCCAGCATCGGGTCGTACGCCGTGGAGACGACCTGACCGCTCTCCAGGGCGTGGTCGACCCGGACGCCGGGCCCCTGCGGCCAGCGCACGTGGGTCGCGGTGCCGGCCTGCGGCAGGAAGCCGGCGTAGGCGTCCTCGGCGTAGACCCGGGCCTCGATCGCGTGCCCGGTGAGGCGGACGTCGTCCTGCCGCACCGGCAGCGGCTCGCCGGCGGCGACGCGCAGCTGCAGCTCGACCAGGTCGAGTCCGGTGACCATCTCGGTCACGGGGTGCTCGACCTGGAGCCGGGTGTTCATCTCCAGGAAGTAGAAGTCGCCGGAGTCGGCGTCGAGGAGCAGCTCGACGGTGCCGGCACCGGTGTAGCCGACGTGGGCGGCGAGGTCGACGGCCGACTGCCGGACCCGCTCGCGGGTCGCCTCGTCGAGCGTCGGGGCGGGCGCCTCCTCGAGCACCTTCTGGTGCCGGCGCTGGGGCGAGCAGTCGCGCTCGCCGAGGTGGATCACGGTGCCGTGGGTGTCGCCGACGACCTGCACCTCGACGTGGCGGCCGCGCTCGACGTACCGCTCGACCAGCAGGGTGTCGTCGCCGAAGGCGCTGCCCGCCTCGCGCCCGGCCGCGGCGACCGCGTCGGCCAGCCCGTCGGCCGACCGCACCACGCGCATCCCCTTGCCGCCGCCGCCCGCCGCGGCCTTGACCAGCACCGGGAAGGTCCACGAGGCGGGGTCGTCGTCGAGGTCGTACGCCGGCACGACCGGCACGCCGGCGGCCACGGCGAGCTCGCGGGCGGCGTCCTTGCGGCCCATCTGCTCCATCACCGCCGCGGTGGGTCCGACCAGGGTGACGCCCGCCGCCTCCAGGGCGGTGGCGAAGGCGGCGCGCTCGGAGAGGAAGCCGTAGCCGGGGTGCACGGCGTCGGCGCCGGCCGAGACCGCCGCGGCGACGACCTCGTCGACGTCGAGGTAGCTCTGCACGCGCACGGCCTCGTCGGCCTCGCGCACGTGCGGCGCGCCGGCGTCGAGGTCGGTGTGCACCGCGATCGTGCGCAGGCCCATCCGCCGGCAGGTCCGGAAGACCCGCAGGGCGATCTCGCCGCGGTTGGCGACCAGGACGGTGCCGATCATGAGGTTTCCTCTCGTCTCACCGGGTCTCGAGACGGTCGCTGCGCGACCTCCTCGACCACCCGGCGGTGTAGGTCTCGACGCGCCCGTCGCGACCTCGTTCCTCGGTCGCGGGGCTTGCTCGACCTGGCCGCGCCCACGTGCCGAGCTCGTTCCTCGCTCGTCACTGCGCGTCTCACATCCGGAAGACGCCGTAGGAGGGCGCGGGCGCGGGCTGGGCCTCCAGCGAGAGCGCCATGCCGAGCACCCGGCGGGTGTCGACGGGGTCGATGACGCCGTCGTCCCAGAGCCGTGCGGTGGAGTAGTAGGGCGAGCCCTGCTCCTCGTACTGCGCGCGGATCGGGGCCTTGAAGTCCTCGTCGTCCTCGCGCCCGGCCACGGTGGCGAGCACGCTCGCGGCCTGCTCGCCCCCCATCACCGAGATGCGCGCGTTGGGCCACATCCACAGGAAGCGGGGGTCGTAGGCGCGGCCGCACATGCCGTAGTTGCCGGCGCCGAAGGAGCCGCCGATGACCACGGTGTACTTCGGCACCACCGAGCAGGCCACGGCGGTGACGAGCTTGGCGCCGTCGCGGGCGATCCCGCCGTTCTCGTACTCCTTGCCGACCATGAAGCCCGAGATGTTCTGCAGGAAGACCAGCGGGATGTTGCGCTGGTTGCACAGCTGCACGAAGTGGGCGCCCTTGCGGGCGGACTCGCCGAAGAGGATGCCGTTGTTGGCGACGATGCCGACCTCGTGGCCCCAGATGCGGGCGAAGCCGGTCACCAGCGTCTCGGCGTAGAGCGGCTTGAACTCGTGGAAGCGGCTGCCGTCGACGACCCGGCGGATCACCTCGCGCACGTCGTACGGCGTGCGGCTGTCGGTGGGCACCACGTCGTAGAGGCCCGCGGGGTCCTCGACCGGCTCGACGACCGGCTCGGCGGGCGCGGGCGGGGTCCTGGGCAGGGTGTCGACGACCGACCGGAGGATGCGCAGCGCGTGGGCGTCGTCGTCGGCGAGGTGGTCGACGACGCCGGAGGTGCGGGCGTGCACCTCGCCGCCACCGAGCTCCTCCGCGGTGACGACCTCACCCGTCGCGGCCTTCACCAGCGGCGGGCCGCCGAGGAAGATCGTGCCCTGGTCGCGCACGATCACGGTCTCGTCGCTCATCGCCGGCACGTAGGCGCCACCGGCGGTGCACGAGCCCATCACCGCCGCGAGCTGCGGGATGCCCTGGCCCGAGAGGTGGGCCTGGTGGAAGAAGATCCGGCCGAAGTGGTCGCGGTCGGGGAAGACGTCGTCCTGCATTGGCAGGAAGGCGCCGCCGGAGTCGACGAGGTAGACGCAGGGCAGCCGGTGGGCCCGGGCGACCTCCTGGGCGCGCAGGTGCTTCTTGACCGTCATCGGGTAGTAGGTCCCGCCCTTGACGGTGGCGTCGTTGGCCACCACCAGCACCGGCCGGCCGTGCACGGTGCCGACGCCGGTGACGATGCCCGCGCTCGGCACCGCGAAGTCGTCGCCGTCGGCGTACATGCCGTGGGCCGCGAGGGGGCTCAGCTCGAGGAAGGGGCTGCCGGGGTCGAGCAGCCCGTCGACCCGGTCGCGCACGAGCAGCTTGCCGCGCGCGGTGTGCTTGGCACGGGCCCGCTCCGACCCGCCCTGGCGCACGCGCGCGAGGCGCTCGCGGAGCTGGTCGACGAGGTCGCGCATCGTGGGAGGGGCGGCCGCTGTGGTCACGCGGCGATGTTAGCGATCGTTAACACCCGAGGCCAGTCCGCCTGCTGGACGCCAAAATCGAGCGCCGTGATCGACTTTAGTGTGACGAGGGTCCGAGCGCCCCACCGTCGAGAGCGACCGCCATGACCTACCGCCCCGAGACCCTCGCCGTCCACGCCGGTCAGGAGGAGGCCGACCCCGCGACCAACGCGCGGGCGGTGCCGATCTACCAGACGACGTCCTACGTCTTCAACGACACCGAGCACGCCGCCAACCTCTTCTCGCTCGCGGAGCCGGGCAACATCTACACGCGCATCATGAACCCGACGCAGTCGGTCTTCGAGGACCGGATGACGCAGCTCGAGGGCGGCGTCGGGGCGCTCGCGGTGGCCTCGGGGTCGAGCGCGGTCACCTACGCGGTGCTCAACCTGACCTACGCCGGCGACAACATCGTCGCGCTCTCGACGCTGTACGGCGGCACCTACGCGCTCTTCGCCCACACGCTGCCGCAGTTCGGCATCGAGGTGCGCTTCGTCGACCCGGACAAGCCCGAGGAGCTCGCCGCGGCCGTGGACGAGCGGACCAAGCTGGTCTTCGGGGAGACCATCGGCAACCCCCGGCTCAACGTGATCGACCTGAGGGCCTGGTCCGACGCGTCGCACGCGCTCGGCCTGCCCTTCATCGTCGACAACACCACCCCCACGCCCTACCTCTCGCGACCCTTCGAGCACGGCGTCGACGTCGTGGTGCACTCAGCGACCAAGTACATCGGCGGCCACGGCACCTCCATCGGTGGCGTCATCGTCGACTCCGGCGCCTTCCCCTGGGCCGAGCACGCCGACCGCTTCCCCGGTCTCACCCAGCCCGACGCGGCGTACCACGGCGTGGTGTGGACCGACGCCGTCGCCGAGCTCGCCTACATCATCCGGGCGCGCACCGTGCTGCTGCGCAACACCGGGGCGGCGATCACCCCGATCAACTCCTGGCTCTTCCTGCAGGGCCTGGAGACCCTGCACCTGCGTCTGGAGCGGCACAGCCAGAACGCGCTGCGCGTCGCCGAGCACCTCCAGGGCCACGACGCGGTGGCGTGGGTGAGCTACCCCGGCCTCCCCGGCGACCCCAGCAAGGAGGTGGCCGACCGCGGCTTCACCGGTCACGGCTACGGCGGGCTGGTCAGCTTCGGCGTGCGGTCGGGCCGCGACGGCGGCAAGCGCTTCGTCGAGGCGCTGCAGCTCTTCAGCCACCTGGCCAACATCGGCGACGCCAAGTCGCTGGCCATCCACAACGCCACCACCACGCACAGCCAGCTGACCCCCGAGGAGCTCGAGGCCGCCGGCGTGCCCGAGGACCTGGTGCGGCTCTCGATCGGGATCGAGCACGTCGAGGACCTCATCGCCGACCTCGACCAGGCGCTGGCCGCGGCCAAGTAGTGGGCCTCGGCCTCGTCGCCACCCAGCGGGTCACCGTCGCGACCGACGCCGACCCGCTGGTGCTCGAGCGCGGGGCGGCGCTCGGGCCGGTCGAGGTCGCCTACGAGACCTACGGCGCGCTCAATGCGGCGCGCGACAACGTCGTCGTGGTCTGCCACGCGCTGACCGGCGACGCCCACGCCGCCGGCCACCACGGCGACCCCGACCGGCCCGGCTGGTGGGACAACCTGATCGGGCCGGGACGGGCTGTCGACACCGACCGCTTCTTCGTGGTCAGCACCAACCTGCTCGGCGGCTGCCGCGGCACCACGGGACCGTCGTCGACCGACCCCGCGACCGGGGCGGCGTACGGGCTGGACTTCCCGCTGCTCACCATGCGCGACCTCGTGGCGGGTCACCGCGCGGTGCTCGCGCACCTGGGGGTCGCGCGGGTGCACGCGGTCGTGGGGGGCTCGCTCGGCGGGATGCAGGCACTGGAGTGGGTGCTCCAGCACCCCGGCGAGGTCGAGCGGGCCGTGCTGGTGGCCGCGTCGTCACGCCTCACGGCCGACAACATCGCGCTCTCGGCCGTCGCCCGCCACGCCATCCTGGCCGACCCCGACTTCTGCGAGGGCCGGTACGCCGCACAGGGCCGGCGCCCCGACCACGGGCTCTCGGTCGCGCGTCGGTTGGCGCACATCACCTACGTCAGCGAGGAGCTGCTGGAGCACAAGTTCGGGCGGGAGCGGGTCGACGACGGACCGCCGCGGCTGGGCACCCACTTCCAGGTCGAGTCCTACCTCGACCACCAGGCCCAGATCTTCCTCGAGCGGTTCGACGCGCTCAGCTACCTCTACCTGACCCGCGTCATGGACTACTTCGACCCCTTCGCGGTGCCCGACCGCCTCGCCCGGCTGCGCGGCGCCGGCACCGAGGTCACCCTGGTCAGCTTCGACTCCGACCGGCGCTTCGGGACCCCGCACTCACGACGCATCCACGAGCACCTGCGGGCGGCCGGCGTGCCGAGCGAGCACACCGAGCTGGCCTCGCCGTACGGCCACGACTCCTTCCTGCTCACCCCGCCCGGCTACCACGACCTCGTGGCCGCGGCGCTCGCGCGCTGAGGGTCAGGCGCGGGGCAGCGCGGCCGCCTGGCCGACCAGGGCGCGGCCCGCCATCTCGGTCAGCAGCGCCCGCATGGCGTCACGGTCGAGGAAGGTGCTGTGGGGCGTGGAGTTGAGCAGCCCGAAGGTCGCGTGCACGGCCGCCCGGGCGCCCTCGGGGGTGCTCTCGGGCAGGTGGGCGCGCAGCTGCTCGACCCAGACCTCGACGTAGGCGCGCTGGGTGCGGCGCACCCGCTCCCGGGCCTCGTGCGAGAGCGCCGACCAGTCGCGGTCCTGCACCACGATCAGGGCGGGGTGGTCGAGCGCGAAGTCGGTGTGCCAGCCGATCAGCGCCTCGAGGGCGTCCGCGGGCGACCCGGCGGCGGCGACGCGCTCGCGGCCGACGGTCAGCAGCTCCTCGCTGATGCCGACGAGCATGGCGGCGAGCACGGCGTCCTTGGAGCGGAAGTGGCGGTAGATCGCCGGACCGGAGAAGCCGCAGGCCGCGCCGAGCTCGGCGATCGAGACGCCGTGGAAGCCGCGCTGGGCGAAGAGGTCCGCAGCCACGGCCAGGATCTGCGCCTTGCGGTCCTGGGGACGCTCGCTCGCGGGCTCACTCACGTCGGAGAAGGTTAGCGATCACTCACGGTTCGGCACGAGTCGGGCCACCGCCTCGTCGTACGCCGCGACCACCGGGTCGGCCAGTCCGTGCCCGGCCGGGGCGTCCTCGGCCAGGGCCAGGACCTGTGCGGCCCGACCCCGTGCCTCCTCGCGCTCCTGCGCGCCCGGGGTCGGCAGCCCAGCGGCCAGCGCACCGATCTCGTCGAGCAGGGCCTCGCGGGTGCGGCCGCGCAGGAGCAGGAGCACGTACGGGTCGCGGTCGACGTGCCAGGCGAGCTGGTAGAGCAGCCCGAGGGCGTGCACGCACGGCTGCGCCCAGGCGTCGCACTCGCACGCCGTCTCGAGCTCGGCCGGGCCCGGCAGCAGCTCGGCGCCGGCCTCGTCGGCGTGCTCGACCAGGTCGACGGGGAGCTGGCCGCTCTCGAGCGCCGCGGTGAAGCCGGCCTCGCGCGCGGCCTCCCGGGCGAGGGTGCGCCAGCCGTCGTCGTCGAGCCGCTCGACCTTGAGCTGGGCCATCAGCGGGAGCTCGCTGCCCGGGTCGACCACCACCGAGGCCATCGCCTCGAGCACCACGACGGCGCCCAGGCGGCCGGAGCGGGCGAGCGCCCGCGCCGCGACGAGGTCGCCCGCGTCGACGGCGGTCTCCTCGGCGGAGCGCACCAGCGCCCGCCCCCACCACGTGTCGCTGCGCGCTGCGGCCCCCCGGCGCCGGGGCACCCGGGTCAGCACCATCGGGTCAGGCATCCGGGAGGTCCCCGGTGCGGCGCAGGTGCACCAGGTCGTCGAGCTCGTCGTCGCTCAGCTCGGTCAGCGCCACCTCGGAGCCGCCCAGCACCGCCGCGGCGACCGACCGCTTGCGCTCCAGCAGCCGCCCGATGCGCTCCTCGATGGTGCCCTCGGTCATCAGTCGGTGCACCTGCACCGCGCGCGTCTGCCCGATCCGGTGGGCGCGGTCGGTGGCCTGGTCCTCCACCGCGGGGTTCCACCAGCGGTCGAGGTGGACGACGTGGTCGGCCCGGGTCAGCGTGAGCCCGGTGCCGCCGGCCTTCAGCGAGAGCAGGAAGACGGGCACCGTGCCCGCCTGGAAGTCGCGCACCATGCGC
>JBQGFI010000075.1:0-1716 GCA_052040065.1 Marmoricola sp. | reverse complement strand
GAGCGAGGAGATCGCCTTGTTGACCACCGTGACGTCGGTGAAGCCCGCCTGGTGCACCTTCTTGCGGAGCACCGAGGCACCCATGGCCGAGGAGCCCATGCCGGCGTCGCAGGCGAAGACGAGGGTGTCGATGCGCCCGGTGTGCGAGCCGCCGCCGGTCAGCGCCGAGGCGACCGAGGACTTCTTGCCCTTCAGCTGCTCCATGCTGGCGGTCGCGGAGGCCAGGTCGCCCTCGTCGTCGGACTTGTCGGTCTTGAGCAGCAGCGAGGCGACCGCGAAGGTGACCGCCGCCGAGCCGAAGACGGCCAGCGTGACGCCGACGTAGCCGCCCGCGGCGACCTGCGCGTAGACCGCGAAGATCGAGCCGGGCGCGGCGGGGGCGCGCAGCCCGACGTCGAAGGCGACGTTGATCGCGACGCCGGTCATGCCGCCGGCGATCATCGCGACGATCAGCTTGGGCTTCATCAGCACGTAGGGGAAGTAGATCTCGTGGATGCCGCCGAAGAAGTGGATGATCGCGGCGCCGGGTGCGGTCGCCTTCGCCACGCCCTTGCCGAAGAAGGCGAAGGCCAGCAGCAGACCGAGCCCGGGACCGGGGTTGGCCTCCAGCAGGAAGAGCACGGACTTGCCGGTCTCGGTGGCCTCCTGGATGCCCAGCGGCGTGAGCACGCCGTGGTTGATGGCGTTGTTGAGGAAGAAGACCTTGGCCGGCTCGATCAGGATCGAGGTCAGCGGCAGCAGGTTGTTGTCGACGAGCGTCTCGACGATGCTGCCCGCGACGTCCATGACGCCGTTGACGAAGCGCGCGACCGCGAAGAAGCCGAAGAGGGCCATCACGAAGGCGGTGATGCCCGCCGAGAACATGTTGACCAGCATCTCGAAGCCGGGGCGGATCTTGCCGTCCCACAGCCCGTCGAGCCGCTTCATCACGTAGGCGGCCAGGGGGCCGAGGATCATCGCGCCGATGAACATGTGGACCTGGCCGAGCGGGGGCTCGCCCTCGGGCAGCGTGGCGTTGAAGTTGGCCACCAGCAGGTCGGAGCCGGCGATCGCGCCCATCGTGGCGAAGGCGCCGACGACCGCACCGCGGTCGCCGTAGACCATCCGGCCGCCGGTGCCGGCGATCAGGATCGGGAGCAGGTAGTGGATGGCCGGGCCGACCATCGTGGCGAGGTCGGCGTTGGGGAGCCACCCGACGTCGATGAACAGGGCCGTGAGGAGGCCCCACGCGATCAGGGCCGGGATGTTGGGCATGATCATGTTGGACAAGAAGGTGCCGAACTGCTGCACCTTGACGCGCGCTCCGCCGCCGCTGGCGGGTGCTGTGGTGGCCATGTGAGGCCCCTCTCCATCTCTCGTGCTCGCGTGACGTGGGTCACGCCTCTGTCCAGCAGTATGCAACCAACCGGGCACGTTGCCAAGCACTCGGGCATACTCAAATCGCTGACGTGTGGCTTTTTGTGTGTTTCAGCAGTAGCGTCCGAGCACAACCCCACGAGAACTCACGACGACGTGATGGAGGCCCGAGATGAAGGCGCTGCGTTTCTACGCTCCCGAGGACGTCCGGCTCGAGGACGTGCCCGAGCCCGAGTGCGGACCCGACGAGGTGAAGCTGCGGGTCAGGAACTGCTCGACCTGCGGCACCGACGTCAAGATCTTCCACAACGGCCACCAGAACCTCACGCCCCCGCGCACCATCGGCCACGAGATCGCCGG
>JBQGFI010000074.1:0-7758 GCA_052040065.1 Marmoricola sp. | reverse complement strand
GCGGGCACGAGCAGCCCGCCCTCGTGGTAGCGGCGCAGGGTGCGCACGCTCAGGTGGGTCAGGTGGGAGAACTCCCCGATGCTCAGGCGGGATCGCACCCGCGCAGTGTGCACCCTCCCCCCGAGGGAGGGTCCAGCGCTTGACCCTCCACCCGCGGTCGGCCGCACGCTCGACCCATGACCACCACCCAGGACCTCCACCCCACCCAGCTGCCCGCCACGATCCGTGCCTTCCTCGCCGCCCACACGGCCGGGGAGACCGAGGCCGCCCTGCGCACCTTCACCGAGGACGCCGCCGTGACCGACCAGGGCGAGACCTTCCGCGGCAGCGAGCGGCTGCGCGACTTCCTGCAGCACGCCGGGAGCGAGTTCAGCTACACCACCGAGCTCGTCGCGGCCCGCCGCCTCGACGACACCCACTGGGTGGCCGTCAACCACCTCGAGGGCGACTTCCCGGGCGGCGTCGCCGACCTCGACTACCGCTTCACCCTCACCGACGACCTCATCAGCGAGCTGACGATCGGCTGAGCGACCGCGGGTGGCCCTCAGGAGGGGCTCTCGCCCGTGACCACGGCCAGCAGGCCCCGGAAGTCCTCCTCGCACGGGTCGCACGCCGCCAGGTGCGCGGCGGCGCCGGGCAGGTGCAGCTCGGGGTCCTCGCCGGCCACCACGAGCTCGACGTACTGGTCGAGGAGCTCGAAGAAGTGATCGCATCCCACGTCGGCCGGATCGGTCCGCAAGATGGCCAGGATCCGGTCGCGGGCGGTCTCGCGTCGTTCGCCGGGGTCGCTCACCGTCTCACCTCCTCCTCCCGTACGTGCCCTCGTGCCACCAGGTGCCGCCGCAGCTTGGCCCGGAGGTCGAACTCTGCCTTGTACAGCGCGTTGCGGTTGGTCCCGAGCTCGAGAGCCAGGACGTCGAAGCCGGTGTCGTTGATGAAGAGTGCCTCGAAGATGTGGCGCTGGCGGTCGGTGAGCTCGGTGCGCACCACGTCGTGGATCGCGTCGACCAGCTCCCGTGCCGCGGCGACCTCGGCCGGGTCGGTGGCGAGACTTCCCGGGAGGCTCTCCCAGGCCGTCGGGTCCAGGACGACACCGTCGCGACGCCAGCGGTGGCGCCCGATCTTCTGGGCCACCTCGAGGATGGCGAACTTGCTCGCCCACGTGGTGAAGCGGCTGCGCCCCTCGAAGTCCGGCAGTCGGCGCAGGACGTTGACGCAGGCGTCGTCGGCGGCCTGCTCTGCGAGGTCGTCGAGCTCCACGCCGCGGATGCCGTGCGTGCCCGCACGACGAGCCGCCTCGGCGCGTGCGACCCGCCGCAGCAGTCCGTGCAGCTCGGCGACGGCCTCGTCGCGCTGGGGCGCGGCCCCGGTGAGGCCGGCGATCCAGCGCTCCGACGCGTCGTCGAGGTCGAGCTGGTCCCCGGTCCGCCCCACGTCGGCATGCTAGTCGTCGGATCGCTCGTCGTGCCCCGCCTGCCGCGGCCCCCTCGTGGCCCGACGCGACCGTGCTGCGGAGACGATCACGACCACCAGCGCGATTGCCACCACCACCGCGGCGATCGCCGTCCACCCCAGCACGTAGTCGCGCGGCAGCAGGCTCGGGTTGTCCGCTTCGGCACCCGGGCGGCCGAGCACGGGCAGCGCGACCAGGGTCGCCGTCCCGACCACCACCGCCGCGGCCGCCGCAGGGGCCCGCGCCGCGGCGGGCAGCACGGCGAGTGCCGCGGCCGTGACGACGATCGTCAGCGGCGCGAGCAGGGCGTCGTGGGCGATGACGCCACCGATCAGCCAGGTCGCGGTCGCGAGGACGTTCGCGAGCCCGGTCTGCAGCAGCAGCCAGGCCCCCCAGCCGGCCATGACCGCCCCGCACGCCCCGAGGACCACCCGGGCGACGCTCGTGCCCTCGCTCATGCCTGGACCTCCAGTCGTCGGACCCACTTGGTCTGCAGGACGCCGGGGCGGTTGGGGGCGATGAGCCGGCACGGGTAGCCATGGTCCACGTCCAGCGTCTCGCCGTTGACCTCCAGCGCCAGCAAGGTGTCGGGGTGGCTCGCGAAGTGGCCCGGCAGCACGGTCTGCGCGAAGGCGCCCCGGGTCTGCAGGCTGCTGACGGTGACGTCGGCTCCGCCCGGCGCGTCGACCAGGTCGAGGAGGCTGCGCACCGGGACGCCCGTCCACGTGGCGGAAGCGCTCCACCCCTCCACGCACGCGATGGGCAGCGTCCGGGTCCGCTGTGCCATCGCGAGCAGGTCCTCGCGGTCGAGCGTCACCTCTCGGCCCTGCCACGCGATGCTCAGGCGGTACGCCGGGTCGAGCGCCGCGGCGGTGGCGCCGGCGGCCCTGGCCGTCCGGTTGACCGGCAGGCCCTGCGGCCCGGAGCCGTCGCGGGTCGCCAGGAGCGAGAGCCGGCGCAGCGGCGTGACCGTGGCGCCAGCCGTCGCCACGACGGCCACGCCGGTGGCCACCCACGCGGTGCGGAGCAGCCCGCGACGCGTCAGTCCGGCCGCCGTGGCCGACGTGCCGGGTCGGTCCAGGGAGCCGTCCTCGAGCGGCGCCCCCAGCGCCTGCCGCACCACCGGCAGCTTGACCGCGACGTGCACGACCAGCGAGCCGATGGCGACCCAGCCCAACGCGTGGTGGGTGGCGCGGAAGGAGAAGGACCACGGGTACCACTGGGCGGAGTTCGCCAGACCCGTCGCGAGCTGGAACACCGCGGAGGCGACGAGGACGCCGATGGAGCCCCGCTCCAGCAGGTGCAGCACCTGACGTCGGTCGAGCCGGAGCGGGACAGGTGCGAAGAGCTTCGGGAAGACCGTCCAGAGCTTGACGAGCAGCAGCGGCACGCAGGCGGTCCCGGCGACGACGTGCAGCCCCTGGGTGAGCCGGTAGCCCCACGAGGGCGCGGTCGGGAAGGGCACCCAGGGGGAGGTCGACTGCGCCCAGTGGCTGACCAGCCCGGTGAGGAAGGCGATCCCGAAGAGGACGCCGAGCCACACGCCGACCCGCGCGGCGACCGCGGGGCTGCGCAAGCGGGAGGTGAAGGAGCTCTCGCGAGGGAGGGGGAGGGCCATGGGGATCCTCTCGGTGCCGGCGTCTCAGGGGTGAGTGGCGGCGGCGGCCGAGGCCTTACGTGTCGGAGGCGTGCTCGTCGTCCGCGACGAGACGGGCACGGGAGCTTCAGCGCTCGGCGGCGTGCGAGGGGAAACGACGAGAGCCGTAGGTCAGCGACGCTGACCTGCGGCTCTCGAGTGCTGCGCGCCTGTAGGGATTCGAACCCCAAACCTTCTGATCCGTAGTCAGATGCTCTATCCGTTGAGCTACAGGCGCCCATCCCCTTGCGAGGACCGGGCAACTCTAGCCGACGCGGTCGGCGAGGCCGAAATCGGTCGCGGACGCCTACTCGGAGCGGGTCAGACCGTGGCAGAGCAGCACGGCGAACTCACGGACGTCGGCCTCCGCGAGGCCGGACGTCCCGGCCAGGGGACTGGTCTCCAGGGCGAGGAACGCAGCCAGCAGCGTCAGCGCGGTCCGGTAGGGGTCCGCCCCCGGGGTGACGCGGCCCAGGCGCTGCTCGGCCGCGAGGTACTCGGCGAGGTACGCCGGCGGCCCCCCGACCTCCTTCATCGCCGCCGCGAGCTGGTCCCGGTCGAGGTCGCGACGGGGGCGGAGCACCTCGGCGGAGGCCTGCTCCAGGGGGATCACCGCCTCGCGCAGCTGCGAGAGCTGGGTGAAGGTCTCGACGAGGAGCTCGACGACCGGTGCCGTTCCGGCCCGAGCCGGCAGCTGCTCCATCCACTCGCTGACCTCGCGCTGGCCGGCCACGACGGCAGCGCCGAAGAGCGTCTTCTTGTCGGGGTAGTGGCGGTAGATGGTGCCCTCGGAGACCCCGGCGCGCTCGGCGATCGCTCGGGTCGTCGCCCCGTGGTAGCCGACCTCGGCGACGAGCTCGGTCGTGGCGCGGATCAGCGCCTCACGCGTACGCCGCGAGCGGTCCTGCATCGGCGACACCTCTCCCTCCGGCCACGGGTCCCGCGGGCCCGTCCCCGTCACGCCTCGGTCGCAGCCAGGTCAGTCCGTGACGTCACGTCGCCCGAAGACGAGCACCGACGCTACTAGGGCGACCGCCACGTAGAGGGCACCCGTCGCGCCTGCAGCTGCGAAGGACACCGCGGACGTCCCGCCCTGGGCGAGCGCCGTCAGGATGGATCCGGGGAGCCAGTCGCCGACGTCACCGGCGATCGCGGAGATCACCGCCTCGACCAGCATGACGTAGCCGACGCCCACGCCGATGGCGACGCCGGCCGACCGGGTGAGGGTCGCCAGCGCCAGCCCGATGCTCCCCCAGACGAGCAGCGAGAGGTAGAGGTCGAGGCTCGCCCCGAGGACGGTCGACACCGCGTCGGTGCCCCAGGCGTCCGGGGAGTAGCCGCCGGACCGGGCGGCCACCGGCGCGACGACCAGGTTCGTCACCGCGGCCGCCAGGGTGACGGCGGCGGTCACGAGCGCCAGGGCGACCCACTTGCCGAGCAGCAGGCGCCACCGCCGCGGCTCGGCGGCGACCATGACGCGGACGAGCCCGGTGCTGTAGTCGCTGGCCGAGGCCACGGACCAGAAGGCGAGGGTGACCACGCCGAAGAAGGTCGCGGCGGCGCCGAGGCCGGCGACGAGCCCGTCGGGGCCGAGCAGCTCGGCGGCGCCGGGGAAGGAGACGCCGGGACCGTCCGGCGTCGGCGGAGCCCCGGGGTCGACGACCTGGAACATGACGGCGTTGACGAGCACGGCGAACATCACCGTGAGGCCGAACCAGCCGACCAGCACCGTACGCCGCCGGACGCGCAGCAGCTCGCTGCGGATGACGCCGGTCATCGCCGTGCCCCCTGCCGGGCGCCTCGGTCGGTCGCCAGTGCGCCGTCGTCGGAGCCGGTCATCGCGAGGAAGACGGCCTCGAGGCTGTCGCGGTGCACCGCCAGGGCGCGCAGGGTGATCCCTGCCGCGGCCGCCTGCCGGTTGACGAGCGCCGCCTGGGAGGCGTCGGCCGAGACGTGGAGCAGGTCGCCCACGCGGTCGACGTGCCAGCCCGACTCCACCAGTGTCGTGCGCAGGGCGCCGAGGTCGGCCAGGTACTCGGGGGCGACCTCCACCCGGGTGGCGGCGCGCGCCAGGAGTGCCTCGATCGGGCCCGAGAAGACCAGGACGCCGAAGCGGATGACGACCACGTGGGAGCAGATCGTCTCGATCTCGGAGAGCAGGTGGGACGACACCACGACGGTGCGACCGGACCTCCCCAGCGCCTGCAGCAGCGCCCGGATCTCGACGATGCCGGCGGGGTCGAGGCCGTTGGTGGGCTCGTCCAGCACCAGCAGCTCGGGGTCGGGCAGCAGGGCGGCGGCGATGCCGAGTCGCTGCTTCATGCCGAGCGAGAAGCGCCGTACCGGCTCGTCGTCCCGCCCGGCGAGCCCCACGGTCTCCAGCACCTCCTCGACCCGTCCCCGCGGCAGTCCTCGCAGAGCGGCGAGCGAGGCCAGGTTGGCCCGGGCCGACAGGGCCGGCACGAAGGCCGGGCTCTCGATCAGGGCTCCGACCCGGCCGGCGTACCGGCGGGGGTCGGCGATGTCGTCGCCCAGGACGGTGGCGGTGCCGCTGGTCGGGCTGACCAGGCCGAGCAGCATCCGGATCAGCGTGGACTTGCCCGAGCCGTTGGGGCCGACCAGGCCGACGACCCCGCCGGTCGGCAGCCGCAGGTCCAGGGCGTCGACCGCGGTCAGGTCGCCGAACCGGCGGGTCAGGGCGTGCGTCGTGATGGACATCAGGTCTCCAAAATGTAAGTGGGTACTCACTTACATTGACACGACGAGGCGCGCCGCACAAGGCCGCGCGGGGCTGGATCGATCCAATATGCCGCCGGTGTGATTCGACGTAGCCTCGCCTGCACCTCACGGGGGCATGCAACGGTGCGGCACCCGGCGCCCCAGACCCACGGTTACGCCGAGACACATCGATGAGAGGCCACGCGCCATGACGGCTACGTCCGAGACCACCAGTGCACCCACCACGCACCAGGGCATCCTCGACTTCGTCGAGGAGACCGCCGCGCTGACCAAGCCCGACCGGGTCTACTGGTGCACCGGCTCCGAGGAGGAGTGGGTCGAGCTGACCGACGCGCTGGTCGCGTCGGGCACCTTCATCAAGCTCGACGAGGCCAAGAAGCCCAACTCCTTCTACGCCGCCTCCGACCCCATCGACGTCGCCCGCGTCGAGGACCGCACCTACATCTGCAGCCGCGACGAGCGCGACGCGGGGCCCACCAACAACTGGATGGACCCCGAGGAGATGAAGACCCTCATGCGCGGCCTGTACGACGGCTGCATGCGGGGTCGCACGATGTACGTCGTCCCCTTCGTGATGGGCCACCTCGAGGCCGAGAGCCCGATGTTCGGCGTCGAGCTCACCGACTCGGCGTACGTCGCCGCCAGCATGCGCGTGATGGCGCGCATGGGCAGCCACGTGCTGCGCCGCATGGAGGAGCTCGAGGCCGCGGGCGGCGTGAAGTGGGTGCCGTGCCTGCACTCCGTCGGCCACCCGCTCGCCGAGGGCGAGGCCGACGTGGCGTGGCCGTGCAACGACACCAAGTACATCGTGCAGTTCCCCGAGGAGCGCACGATCTGGTCCTTCGGCTCCGGCTACGGCGGCAACGCGCTGCTCGGCAAGAAGTGCTACGCCCTGCGCATCGCCAGCGTCGTCGCCCGCGACGAGGGCTGGATGGCCGAGCACATGCTGATCCTCAAGCTCACCAGCCCCGAGGGCGTCACCAAGTACGTCGCCGCGGCCTTCCCCAGCGCCTGCGGCAAGACCAACCTCGCCATGCTCGAGCCGACCATCCCCGGCTGGAAGGTCGAGTCGATCGGCGACGACATCGCCTGGATGCGCATCGGCGAGGACGGCCGGCTGTGGGCGGTCAACCCCGAGTACGGCTTCTTCGGCGTCGCGCCCGGCACCAACGAGCACACCAACCCGCACGCCATGGAGACCATCAACATCGGCAACTCGGTGTTCACCAACGTCGCGCTCACCGACGACGGCGACGTCTGGTGGGAGGGCCTGGAGAACCCGCCGGCCAAGGCCACCAGCTGGAAGGGCGAGCCGTGGACGCCGGAGAGCGAGGAGCTCTCCAGCCACCCCAACAGCCGCTACTGCACGCCGATCAAGCAGTGCCCGATCCTCGCCGACGAGTACGACGACCCGCGCGGCGTCCCGATCGACGCGATCCTCTTCGGCGGCCGCCGCAAGACCACGGTGCCGCTCGTGGTCGAGGCGCGCGACTGGACCCACGGCACCTTCATGGGCGCCACGCTCTCCAGCGAGACCACCGCCGCGGCCACCGGCGCGGTCGGCGTGGTGCGCCGCGACCCGATGGCGATGCTGCCCTTCATCGGCTACAACGCGGGCGACTACTTCTCCCACTGGATCAACATGGGCAAGGAGAACGACGCCGCGAAGATGCCGCGCATCTTCTACGTCAACTGGTTCCGCCGCGACGACGAGGGCGGCTTCCTGTGGCCCGGCTTCGGGGAGAACAGCCGCGTGCTCAAGTGGGTCGTCGAGCGCATCGACGGCCAAGCCGCCGCGAAGGAGACCCCGATCGGCCACGTGCCGACGGTGGAGTCGATGGACGTCGAGGGCCTGGACATGACCACCGAGGCCCTCGAGGCCGCCCTTGACGTGGACGTCGAGGAGTGGAAGGCCGAGCTCCCGCAGATC
>JBQGFI010000073.1:0-36723 GCA_052040065.1 Marmoricola sp. | reverse complement strand
CCACGGTGGGCGCGGTGCAGGTCGCCGTCGCCGAGGCGCGCGAGCGCGTCGTCGAGGCGACCCAGGGCGGCGTCGGCGCCGGTGAGCGCCTCGGAGATCTCTGCGGGCAGGTCGGTCACGGTGCGCTCCTCGGGCAGGGACTCGGGCGGGGACTCGGTGGGGGACTCCCGGGGCCGGGCGTCCTGCCGCCGAGTCTCGCCAGGCTCGCTCCGGTCGACTAGCCGGTCGGCGCGAGCGGAGTCCACGCGAGCGCAGAAGCGCCGCGGGTCAGCCCAGCAGCTGGGCGAGCAGGTCGCC
This sequence comes from Marmoricola sp., assembly GCA_052040065.1. Classification (GTDB taxonomy): domain Bacteria; phylum Actinomycetota; class Actinomycetes; order Propionibacteriales; family Nocardioidaceae; genus Marmoricola. Next base: position 36,426 of record JBQGFI010000073.1, on the reverse strand, counting down.
GGGGGTCCGGGCGACGCGCTCGGCCTCGCCCTCGTCGAAGAGGTGTCCCCAGCCGGCGGCGACCGGGAGCGCGCCGGCGTCGCGACCCGCACCGACGTCGAGCGGGGAGTCGCCGACGTAGGCGCACCGCGCGGGAGGGACGCCGAGACGGCGCGCGGCCTCCAGCACGCCGTCGGGCGCGGGCTTGGCCCGGGCCACCTCGTCACCACCGACGACCTCGACGAAGTGCGCCCGCAGGCCGACGGCCCCGAGGATGATCTCGGCGGCCGGGCGGCTGTTGCCGGTGAAGACGCCGAGGACGAGCCCGGCGTCGGCCAGCGCCGCCAGGGCCTCCGGCACGCCGTCGTGCACCCGTACCGCGTCGGTGCCCTCGGCGAGCACGTCGTGGTAGAGGTCCTCGTCGGACTGTCGCTCCTCGCGCCCCATCATCACCGCGAGCATCTCGCGCGGCTTGCCCACGGCGTAGAGCTCGACGACGCGCTCGGGCGTCACCGGTGCGCCGCCGAGGCGGCGCACGGTCTCGACGAAGGCGGCAGGCACGACGGGCGCGGAGTCGACCAGGGTGCCGTCCATGTCCCAGATGACGGCGTCGACGGGACGCCGGGGGGTCGGGTCGGCGGACACGTCAGCGGACGGTGTCGAGGTGCTGCAGCCGCACCTGACCGCGCGAGACGAGCTTGTCGCTCTCGTCGAGCCGAGTCTCCACGACCCAGACCTGCTGGGAGCGACCCTGGTGCACCGGCGTCGCGACCGAGGTCAGCGCCCCCTCGCGCACCGCACGGTAGAAGTCGGTGCTGTTGCTGACCCCGACGACCTGCCCCTGCTCCCCGAGCCAGGTGGCGGCCCCGACGCTGGCGAGCGTCTCCACCACGCTGCAGTGCACGCCGCCGTGCACGATCCCGTAGGGCTGGTGCAGCGCCGGGCGCGCCGTCCACGTGCCCACCACCCGCTCGCCGGTCACCTCGGTGAACTGCAAGCCGAGGTGCTCGACGAAGGGGCCGGAGGCGTCGGTCAGGTCGTTGCTCATCCCCCGAGTCTGGCAGCCCGCCTCAGGCGGCGGTCGAGGGCTCCAGCTTGGTGCGCATCTGCTGCAGGATCCGCGAGAGCAGCCGCGAGACCTGCATCTGGGTGACCCCGATGCGCTCGGCGATCTCACGCTGGGTGAGGCCGTCGTAGAAGCGCATCGCGATGATCAGCCGGTCGCGCTCGGCTAGGTCGCGGAGCAGGGGCTGGACGGAGGCACGTGCCTCGGCGGCCAGCATGCCCTCGTCGTCGCTGCCGAGCGTCGCGCCCAGCGGTGAGAGGCCCTCGTCCTCGCTGCCGCCCACGGGGGCGTCGAGCGAGGTGGGGGCGAAGCAGCCGTCGGCGGCCATGGCCTCGACGACGTCCTCGACGGGCTCGCCGAGGCGCTCGGCGAGCTCCCCCACGGTGGGGCTGCGACCCAGGTCGGAGGTCAGCTGCTCGCGGGTCTTGTTGACCCGCGCCTGCGTCTCCTGCACCCGACGGGTCGGGCGCACCATCCAGCCGTGGTCGCGGAAGTACTTGCGCACCTCGCCGCGCATCGTCGGCACGGCGTAGGAGAGGAAGTCGGAGCCGGCGCGCTCGGCGTCGTACTTCTGGGCGGCGCGCGTCAGGGCGAGGTAGGCCACCTGACGGAGGTCCTCCTCGGCGATGCCGCGGCGGGCGAAGCGCGCGGCGACGCGCTCGGCCACCGGCATGTTGAGCTGCACGACCTCGTGGAGCAGGTCGTCGACCTCGTGGGCGTCGGCCTCGGGCAGCAGCCCGAAGATCTCGCGGGTTCGGGTCCGTCGGTGCTCCTCGTGGGAGCGTCGGGAGAGTGTGGTGCTGTGGGGGGGCACGGGATCACCGCCTGATTCATCGGCGCAAGAAACCCCGGCCGCTTGTATGACTGGGGCGGTGTCTTCTGGGCTGAGCATGCCAGATACTTCAACAGGTTGTACAGGTCTCTGTTGATATTTAGGTGACCATCAGGTGAACCCGCACCGAGAGAGGCAACGAGATGGGTGAGACACGACTGCTCGTCGTGGACATGCAGCAGGTCTTCGCCGGGCCCGACAGCCCCTGGCGGGTGCCGGGATTCGCGGCGGCCCTCGAGGGGGTGACCGCGCTGCTGGAGACCTACGCCGGCCGCACCGCGCTGACGCGCTTCGTCCCCCACGCCGAGCCGTCCGGCTCGTGGGTCGACTACTACGAGGCCTTCCCCTTCGCCCGCGACGCGGGCGCGCAGCAGCAGTGGGAGCTGGTCCCTGAGCTCGCGGCGCTCGACCTGCCGGTGCTCGACGCACCCACCATGGGCAAGTGGACGCCCGAGCTGGCGGCGACGCTGGAGGAGCCCGAGACCCTCGTGCTCGCGGGCGTGGCCACCGAGTGCTGCGTGCTGGCCACGGCCCTCGCCGCGAGCGACGCCGGCGTACGGGTGCGGGTGGTCGCCGACGCCTGCGCCGGCGGCACCACCGCCGACCACGACGCGGCGCTGCGCGTGCTCGGCGCCTTCGCGCCGCAGGTGCAGGTCGTCTAGCGCCGCGCCTCGACCTTGGCCAGCCGCAGCCAGGTGTCGACCACGGTGTCGGGGTTGAGGCTCATCGACTCGATGCCCTGCTCGAGCAGCCACTCCGCGAGGTCGGGGTGGTCGCTGGGGCCCTGGCCGCAGATGCCGACGTACTTGCCGGCGTCGCGGCACGCCTTGATGGCGCGCTCGAGCATCACCTTGACCGCCTCGTCGCGCTCGTCGAACGACGCGGCCACGAGTCCGGAGTCGCGGTCGACGCCGAGCGTGAGCTGGGTGAGGTCGTTGGACCCGATCGAGAAGCCGTCGAAGTGCTCCAGGAAGCGCTCCGGGATGACGGCGTTGGAGGGCACCTCGCACATCATCACGACCTGCAGGTCGTGCTTGCCCCGCTCCAGGCCGTGCTCGCCGAGGAGCCGGATCACGCCCTCGGCCTCGGCGACGGTGCGCACGAAGGGGATCATGATCTTGACGTTGGTCAGGCCCATCTCCTCGCGCACGTAGCGCAGCGCCTCGCACTCCAGCGCGAAGCACTCGGCGAAGTCCTCCGAGAGGTACCGCGAGGCCCCGCGGTAGCCGATCATCGGGTTCTCCTCGTGGGGCTCGTAGCGCGGGCCGCCGACGAGGTTGGCGTACTCGTTGGACTTGAAGTCGCTCATCCGCACGATGACCGGCTCGGGCGCGAACGCCGCCGCGATCGTCGCGACGCCCTCGACGACGCGGTGCACGAAGTAGTCGCGGGGCGAGTCGTAGGCCGCAATCATCTCCTGGATCTCCTCGCGCAGGTCGGCGGGCATGTCGTCGCCGCCGTCCTGCAGCTCGAGCAGCGCTCGCGGGTGGATGCCGATCTGGCGGTTGATGATGAACTCCAGCCGGGCGAGCCCGACGCCCCGGTGGGGCAGCCGGGAGAAGGCGAAGGCCTGCTCGGGGGTGCCGACGTTCATCATGATCTTGACCTCGAGGTCGGGCATCGAGTCGAGCTCGGTGCGCTCGACGTCGAAGTCGAGGATGCCGTCGTAGACCAGGCCGGTGTCGCCCTCGGCGCACGAGACCGTGACCTCGCGCCCGTCGACCAGCTCCTCGGTGCCGCTCTTGGTGCCGACGACCGCGGGGATGCCGAGCTCGCGGGCGATGATCGCCGCGTGGCAGGTGCGGCCGCCGCGGTTGGTGACGATGGCGGAGGCGCGCTTCATGATCGGCTCCCAGTCGGGGTCGGTCATGTCGGCGACGAGCACCTCGCCCTCGTTGAACTCGTGCATCTGGTCGACCGTGGTGAGCACCCGGGTGGTGCCGGCGCCGATCTTCTGCCCGATCGCCCGGCCCTCGACGACGACGTCGGCCGCCTTGGTCACCGCCCGGTCGATCTTGAAGCGCTCCAGGGTGCCGGCCGTGCGCGACTGCACCGTCTCGGGCCGCGCCTGGAGGATGTAGAGCGCGCCGTCGACGCCGTCCTTGGCCCACTCGATGTCCATCGGACGCTCGTAGTGGTCCTCGATGGTCAGCGCGTGCTTGGCCAGCTCCTGCACCTCGTCGTCGGTCAGGCTGAGCAGCCGGCTCTGCTCCGGGTCGACGTCGACGAACTCGGTGGTGCGGCCGACGGCGGCGTCGTCGGTGTAGACCATCTTGGTGGCCTTGCCGCCGACGCCCCGCTTGAGGATCGCCGGCCGGCCCGCCCGCAGCGCCGGCTTGTAGACGTAGAACTCGTCGGGGTTGACCGCCCCCTGCACCACGCCCTCGCCCAGGCCGAACGCCGAGGTGATGAAGACGGCGTCGCGGAAGCCCGACTCGGTGTCCATCGTGAACATCACGCCCGAGGAGCCGACGTCGGAGCGCACCATCTTCTGCACGCCCGCGGAGATGCCGACCTCGGCGTGCTCGAAGCCGTGGTGCACCCGGTAGCTGATCGCCCGGTCGTTGTAGAGCGAGGCGTAGACCTCGCGGATCGACTGGAGCACCGCGTCGATGCCGCGCACGTTGAGGAAGGTCTCCTGCTGCCCCGCGAACGACGCGTCGGGCAGGTCCTCGGCCGTGGCCGAGGAGCGGACGGCGAAGGACGGCTCGGCACCCGACTGCTCGACCAGGGTGTCGTAGGCCTCGCGGACGGCGGCCTCGAGGTCGTCGGGGAAGTCGTGCTCGTTGATCCAGCCGCGGATCTCCTTGCCCGCCTGCGCCAGCGCCCGGGTGTCGTCGACGTCGAGACCCTTCATCCGCTCGACGATGCGCTCGCCCAGCCCGCCGGCCTCGAGGAAGCGTCCGAAGGCCTCCGCGGTGGTGGCGAAGCCGTCGGGCACGCTGACGCCGAGGTCGGCGAGCTGCGAGACCATCTCGCCCAGCGAGGCGTTCTTGCCGCCCACCTGGTCGAGGTCGGACATGCCGAGCTCGGAGAACCAGCGGACGGCGGGGGCGTGCGACATGGTGGTGTCCTCTCAGGGGCGGTTGCTGCGGGGCCGGGGGCGGCCGAGGTGCTGGATGATGACGGCGGAGATCTCCTCGACCGAGCGCGAGGACGTGTCGACGACGGGGACCCGGTGGGCGTCGAAGAGCTGCTGGGCGCGGCGCAGCTCCCACCGGCACTGCTCGGGCGAGGAGTAGCGCGACCCCGGCCGGCGCTCGCCGCGCACGCGGCTGAGCCGGTCGACGTTGGTCACCAGCCCGAAGCAGCGCCGCTGGTGCTCGCGCACCGGCTCGGGCAGCTCGGTGCTCTCGAGGTCCTCGTCGACGAGCGGGTAGTTGGCCACGAAGAGCCCGTGCTGCAGCGCGAGGTACATGCTGGTCGGCGTCTTGCCGCAGCGCGACGGCGCCAGCAGCACGACGTCGGCCTTCTCGAGCATCCGGACGCTCTGCCCGTCGTCGTGCTCGATGGTGAACTCGACGGCCGCCATCCGGTTGTTGTAGCGCTTGATGTCGCCGACCCCGTGCAGCCGGGAGGGCTGCCGCACGCCGCGGCGGTGGAGCACCTCCTCCACCCGGGTCATGTGCATGTCGAAGAAGTCGATGATCGGGGCGCGGGTCTTCTGCAGCTCCAGCCGCACGGCGTCCTCGGCCGCGGTCGTGAAGACCAGCGGCTCCTCGCCCGCGTCGACCACCGCGTCGATCTGCGCCACGACCCGCGCGGCGTGCTCGACGCCGCGGATGAAGGGGATGGTGGTGCGGTCGAAGACCAGGTCGGGGAACTGGATCAGCAGCGCGTTGCCCATGGTCTCGGCGCTGATGCCGGTGCTGTCGGAGAGGAAGAAGACGGGCACCACACCGGAGCCGGGCTCCTGCTCAGCGGCCTCCGATGCCATGCGCACCTCCTCGGTGAGCGCTGACGCTACTCGTCCCCGGGACCGCGCTCCACCGGGTGCGGCTGCGAGGTGCCCCACACCCGACGCACCCCCAGCATGAGGGCCGCACCGACCCCGGAGCCGAGCAGGGCGGCGGCGTCGACGACCGCGGCCGGACGGATCCACATGGGCCGCTCCTCTCGGGATCGGGACGGGTGCAGAACCCCCGTACCCACCCGCGCGACCAGCAAACGTTTGCAGCGCTCATGTCGTCACCAGCACGGTGATGCCCTCGGCGACCGCGGGGTCGTCCATGGCCCGCAGCAGGGCGGGACCGGCGTCGAGCCGGGCGGTGCGACGGACCAGGCGTGCGGGGTCGAGCGAGCCGTCACCGATCATCGCCAGCAGCTCGGGGTAGTCGCCCGAGGGCATGCCGTGCGAGCCGAGCACGTCGAGCTCGCGCGCGACCACGACGTCCATCGGCACCGCACGGGCGGCCTCGCCCAGCAGCAGGCCCACCTGCACGTGCCTGCCGCGCGGCCGCAGGCAGCGCACCGACGCCGCGGCCACCTCCGGGTGACCGAGGCAGTCCAGCGAGACCGTCGCGCCACCCCCGGTCAGGTCGCGCACGTACGCCGCCACGTCGACGTCGGTGGGGTCGACCACGGCGTGCGCCCCGAGCTCCGCGGCGAGCGCCCGCCCGCGCGGGGAGGGGTCCACCCCGATCACCACGGCGCCGAGCGCGACCGCGACCATCACGGCCGCCAGCCCGACGCCGCCGCAGCCGTGCACGACGACCCAGTCACCCGGCTCGGGCCGACCACGCCAGCGCACCGCCCGGAAGGCGGTCGCCACCCGGCACCCCAGGGCGGCCGCGGTCACCGCGTCGACGCCGTCGGGGAGTCGCACGAGGTTGGTCGCGGCCGACGGCACCGCCACCAGGTCGGCCCAGGAGCCCGGCAGCGTGAAGCCCGGCTGCTGCTGGTCCGGGCACACCTGCTGCTCCCCCGCCCGGCACCGCGCGCAGCGGCCGCAGCCCAGCACGAAGGGCACCGTCACGCGGTCGCCCACCGCCCAGCCCTCCAGCTCCGGGCCCACCGCGGCGAGGCGGCCGGCGTACTCGTGGCCCGGCACCATGGGCAGCGGCACCTCCTCGTGGCCGCGCCAGGCGTGCCAGTCGGAGCGGCACACGCCGGTGGCCTCCACCCGCACCACGACGCCGTCGGGCGGGCAGGCGGGGTCGGGGAGGTCGAGGAGCTCGGGCTCGGCGCCGTACGCCGCGTAGCTGACGGCGCGCACGTCAGGACCGGTGGACGCGCGCGGCCCACGGGCCGAGCGGACCGCTGCCGCCGTCGTTGGCCAGCACCGGCTCGCCGACCGTCTCGACCCCCGCCGCGGCGGCGTCGACCGGCTCGCCGGAGAGGTTGGCGACCACCGTCAGCCGACGGCCCTCGTGCTCCCGCGTGAAGGCCCACAGCTGCTCGTGGTCGGGCAGGAGCAGCGTGAAGTCACCGCGTGCCACCGCCGGGTCCTCGTGGCGAAGCCGCACCAGCGCGCGGTAGTGGTCGAGCACCGCCCGCTCCTGCTCGCCGTGCTCCCACGGCACCATGGTGCGGGCGTTGTCGCGGCTCTTGTAGCGCAGCGCGGCCATCACGACCTCGGGGTCCTCACCCCGGCCCACCGCCTCGGCGTAGTGGTTGACCGACTCGAGGTCGACGAAGTCGTCGGGTCCGTCGAAGGCGATGTTGGCCAGGCCCAGCTCCTCGCCCTGGTAGACGAAGACGGTGCCGCGGTGCAGGTGCAGCACCGTGGCCAGGGCGGTCGCGGCACGCACCCGGTGCTCGGGACTGTCGTCGCCGTACCTGCTGACGACACGGGGCTGGTCGTGGTTGCTCCAGTAGAGGCTGTTCCACCCCCGCTCGGCCAGGGCCTCCTGCCAGCCGGCGAGGCTGCCCTTGAGCTGCGGCAGCGTCACCGGGACGACGTCCCACTTGCCGCCGGGGCCGGAGTCGAGGTCGACGTGCTCGAAGGTGAAGACCATGTCGAGCTCGCGACGGGCCGGGTCGGTGTAGAGCCGGCCGTGCTCGGTCGTCGTGCCCGGCGTCTCGCCGATCGTCACCGGCGCCTCGCCCAGCGGCGTGGTCCGGCCGTCGAAGACCTCGCGCCGCATCTCGGCCAGGAACTCGTGGATCCGTGGGCCGTTGAGCACGTGCGGCCCGGTGTCACCGTCCGGTCCGTCCTCCAGCCGCCCGTCGACCAGGCGCTTGGAGATCAGGTTGATGACGTCCATCCGGAAGCCGTCGATGCCCCGGTCGAGCCACCAGCGCATCATCGCGTAGACCGCCTCGCGGACCTCCGGGTTCTCCCAGTTGAGGTCGGGCTGCTCGGGCGCGAAGAGGTGCAGGTAGTGCTCGCCGGTGGTCTCGTCGCGCGTCCACGCGGGACCGGAGAAGACCGAGCGCCAGTTGGTCGGCGAGTCCGACCACCAGTACCAGTCGCGCTTCGGGTCGTCCTTGCTCGAGCGGCTGGCGAGGAACCACGGGTGCTGGTCGCTGGTGTGGTTGACCACCAGGTCCATCACCACCCGGATGCCGCGGGCGTGCGCCCGCTCGACCAGCTCGTCCATGTCGGCCAGCGAGCCGAAGGTCGGGTTGATGGCGTGGTAGTCGCTGATGTCGTAGCCGTTGTCGACCATCGGCGAGGCGTAGACCGGGCTCAGCCACACGGCGTCGACCCCCAGCGACTCGAGGTGGTCGAGCCGGTCGATGACGCCGCGCAGGTCCCCCACCCCGTCGCCGTTGCCGTCGGCGAAGCTGCGCGGGTAGACCTGGTAGACCACGCCGCTGTGCCACCAGGGGATGTCTCGCTCGCTCATGCGACCCGACCCTAGGGGCTGCCCGGCGCAGCCCCAGCTCACGTCCACCTGTGTGGGGAGCGTCGCTCGCACGCCCTCGGAGACAGCCCGAGCCATCGGGGCGGTTCGATCACCGCCTCGCGAGGTGACGCTCGGCGACCGCCAGCCACGCGTCCACCTCTTCGCAGCGGTAGCCCTCCCGCCAGCGCGTCCTCGTCAGCGCCGTCCTGGGGAGGTGACGCGTCGCCAGGTCCGAGTCGCCCCGTCGGATGGCACGGACGAGGCGGTCGAGCAGGTCGTCGACCTCACGCATGTCGTAGCCCCGACGCAGTCGCACCGCAGTGAAGCGCGGGTCGAGGTCGAGCGCAGGCGGATCGGCGGGGTACGACGAGAGGTCCACGGGCCAACCTTCGCCCACGCGCCCCTAGAAGTTGCCGCGCTTCTCCTGCTCGCGCTCGATCGCCTCGAAGAGGGCCTTGAAGTTGCCCTTGCCGAAGCCGAGCGAGCCGTGTCGCTCGATCAGCTCGAAGAAGACGGTGGGGCGGTCGCCGACCGGCTTGGTGAAGATCTGCAGCAGGTAGCCGTCCTCGTCGCGGTCGACCAGGATGCCGCGCTGCTGCAGCTGCTCGATCGGGACCCGCACCTCGCCGATGCGGGCGCGCAGCTCGGGGTCCTCGTAGTAGGAGTCGGGCGTCTGGAGGAACTCCACGCCCTCGGCGCGCAGCGCGTCGACGGTGGCCAGGATGTCGTTGGTGGCCAGCGCCAGGTGCTGGGCGCCCGGGCCGCCGTAGAACTCCAGGTACTCGTCGATCTGGCTCTTCTTCTGCGCCACGGCGGGCTCGTTGAGGGGGAACTTCACCCGGTGGTTGCCGTTGGCGACGACCTTGCTCATCAGCGCGGAGTAGTCGGTGGCGATGTCGTCGCCGATGAACTCCGCCATGTTGGTGAAGCCCATGACCCGGTTGTAGAAGCCGACCCACTCGTCCATGTGGCCGAGCTCGACGTTGCCGACGATGTGGTCGAGCGCCTGGAAGAGGCGCTTGGGGGCGCCGTCGCGCTTGGTGTACGTCGAGGTGCGCGCGACGTAGCCGGGCAGGTAGGGGCCGTCGTAGCGGCTGCGGTCGACCAGCGTGTGCCGGGTCTCGCCGTACGTCGCGATGGCGGCGCGCCGCACGGTGCCGTGCTCGTCGCTCACGTCGTGCGGCTCCTCGAGCACGGTGGCGCCCATCTCGCGGGCGTGGGAGATGCACTGGTCGACGTCGACGACCTCGAGCGCGATGTCGGTGAGCCCGTCGCCGTGGCGGGCGTGGTGGGCGATGACCGGCGAGTCGGGGTGCACGCCGCCGTTGACGACGAAGCGCACGGCACCGCTCTTGAGCACGAAGGAGTGGTGGTCGCGGTTGCCGGTCTCGGGACCGGAGTAGGCGACGAGCTCCATGCCGTAGGCGGACTGGAAGAAGTGCGCGGTCTGGGTGGCGTTGCCCACCGCCCACACCACGGCGTCCCAGCCGACGACCGGGAAGGGATCGTTCTCGGCGTCGTGCTCCACCAGGCCGACCAGCTGCTTCAGCGTGGCGAGGTCGAGGTCGGCGAGGCGCTCTTCGTCGGTGAGGGTCTGCTCGAGGGTCATGGCCCGATGGTGCGGCGTGCGCCGGCACTGCTCAACCTGTGCGTGTCGAGGTGGTCGATCTGCCGGTTCTGGCGCGAAGCAGGACCACTGAACTGGTCAGGTTGACTAGCCTGACGTCATGGACGGCCACCGACTCGACTCGCTCGACCTCGCGCTGCTCGAGACCCTGCGCGACCGGCCCCGAGCCGGCGACCTCGAGCTCTCCCGCGCGCTGGGCGTCGCCCGCGCCACGGTGCAGAGCCGGCTGCGGCGGCTCGAGCAGGCCGGCGTGGTGCGCGGCTGGGGTCCGCAGCTGTCGCTGGAGGCGGCGGGCTTCGGCGTCACCGCCTTCGTCTCCCTCGAGATCGCGCAGGGCGCGCTGGACTCCGTGCGCGAGGAGCTGCTCACCATCCCGGGGGTGGTCGAGGCCTGGGTGACCACCGGGGCCAGCGACGTGCTGCTGCGCGTCGCCGCGGCCTCGCACGCCGGCCTGCAGCAGGTGCTGATCGACCTCAACCGCAGCACCAGCGTGGTCCGCTCGACCAGCGTGATGGTGCTCTCGACGCTGATCGAGCAGCGCGTGCTGCCCCTGCTCGCCACCACCGCCGCCGACCGCGGCGCCCGGGCGCCGGCGTACCGGTGACCTCCCGGCGGTTTCGACCACGCCCTCGGTGGCAACATGACCCGCATGGCCGAGTCCGCGCCCCTGCCCGAGCCTGACGACACCGACACCACCGAGGCCGCCGACGAGGAGGCCTTCGAGCACGAGCCGAGCGAGATCACCTACTCGGAGCAGTTCTTCCCCGCGCGCCCCCGGGCGCTGCGGCCGCGTGCCCGCCTGCGCCCCCAGGGGAGCCCGACCCGCGGCGAGGAGCGCACCGGCGAGGCGGTCGGCACCAACCCCTTCTACGTCGCGTGGCTGCAGCGCTCCTCGATGCTGCGCGACGCCAACGTCATCGCCGGGCAGTTCTCCGGCCGCGGCAGCATGTGGCAGCGGCCCTTCGCCACCCCGGACCCGCGCGAGGCGATCCGCACGGCCGGCGTGTGGTTCACCGCCTACCCGCTCTCGCTCTACACCAAGCCGCGCACCTCCTTCCTCGGCACGCTCGCCGACCCCGACCTGTGGCAGGTCTTCGAGCGCATCGGCATCCAGGGCGTCCACACCGGGCCGGTCAAGCGCGCCGGCGGGCTCGCGGGCTGGGAGCCCACCCCGAGCGTCGACGGCCACTTCGACCGGGTGAGCACCGAGATCGACAACGCCTTCGGCACCGAGGAGGACTTCCGCACCATGTGCGAGGTCGCCGCGGACCACGGCGGCACGATCATCGACGACATCGTGCCCGGCCACACCGGCAAGGGCGCCGACTTCCGGCTCGCCGAGATGGGCGTCGAGGACTACCCCGGCATCTACCACATGGTCGAGATCGAGCGCGACGACTGGCACCTGCTGCCCGACGTCCGCCCGGGTCGCGACAGCGCCAACCTCGACGCGGAGACCGAGGACGCCCTGGCCGGCGCCGGCTACATCATCGGCCGCCTGCAGCGGGTGATCTTCTACGACCCCGGCGTCAAGGACACCAACTGGTCGGTCACCGCCCCGGTGGTCGGGCCCGACGGCGTCGAGCGGCGTTGGGTCTACCTGCACTACTTCAAGGAGGGCCAGCCCTCCATCAACTGGCTCGACCCGACCTTCGCCGGCATGCGGCTGGTCTTCGGCGACGCGCTGCACTCCATCGGCGACCTGGGCTCGGGGGCGCTGCGGCTCGACGCCAACGGCTTCCTCGGGGTGGAGAAGAGCGCCGAGGGGCCGGCCTGGTCGGAGGGCCACCCGCTCTCCGAGGCGGCCAACCACCTGATCGCGAGCATGGTCCGCAAGGTGGGCGGCTTCACCTTCCAGGAGCTCAACCTCACCATCGACGACATCCGCGAGACCTCGCAGGCGGGGGCCGACCTCTCCTACGACTTCGTCAACCGTCCCGCCTACCACCACGCGCTGGCGTGCGGAGACACCGAGTTCCTGCGCCTGACGCTCAACCTGTCGCTGGAGCACGCGGTGCCGCCGATCGGGCTGGTGCACGCCCTGCAGAACCACGACGAGCTGACCTACGAGCTGGTGCACTTCGCGACCCGGCACAAGGACGACGAGTACAGCTTCCGCGGGGAGACGATCCTCGGCGGCGAGCTGGCCGAGACCGTGCGGGCCGACCTCGTCGAGCACCTGACGGGACCGGCGGCGCCGTACAACGCGATCTTCACCACCAACGGCATCGCCTCGACGACCGCCAGCATCATCGCCGCCTCGCTCGGCGTGACCGACCTCGACGACCTCGACGAGGCGACGACCGAGGAGGTCAAGCAGGCGCACCTGCTGCTGGCGAAGTTCAACGCCTGGCAGCCCGGCGTCTTCGCCCTCTCGGGCTGGGACCTGTGCGGCATGCTGCCGCTGCCGCGCGAGGAGGTGCGCCACCTCCTCGCCGGGGGCGACACCCGGTGGATCCACCGGGCGACCTACGACCTGATGGGCTACGAGCCCGACCCCGACAGCCAGGTCACCCGTCGCGACCGGATGCCGCGCGGGCGCAGCCTCTACGGCCCGCTGCCCGCGCAGCTCGAGGACCCCGAGTCCTTCGCCAGCGGGCTGCGCGAGATCCTCGCGATCCGCGACGCCAGCGGGGTCGCGACGGCCGACCAGGTCGACGTGCCGCAGGTCGGGCACCGGGGGATGCTCGTGATGGTGCACCTGCTGGCCGACGGCGAGCACGCCGGCAAGCACCAGGTCACCGTGCTCAACTTCTCCGGCGAGGACGTGCTGGGCTCGGTCCGCTCCGAGCAGCTCGTGCCCGGCGGGCGGGTCGTCGACCTGGCCGACGGCCTGGACGTCGGCACCGTCGACGAGCTGCAGAGCTTCATCGTCACCCTGGCGCCGTACGAGGGGCTCTCGCTGGTCGTGGAGCCGGCCGAGGACGACTGAGCAGCAGCGTCGGCCGCCCCGCTCACGCCCAGACCTTCCACCAGGAGGGTGAGGGCGCCATCGGCTCGCCCGCGAGCAGGCGGCCCACGGTGTGGTCGCCCAGCGCGCGGTAGGCCTCGAAGTCGAACTCGCCGTAGAGCTGGTCGGCGGTGCTCGTGCGCGGGAAGTCGGGGTGCTCCAGGGCGTAGGCCTCGACGTCCCAGTCGAGGTCCTCGACCATCACCGCCTTCGCGAGCAGCAGCTCACCCTCCACCTCGGGAGCGTCGAGGAAGCGGAAGGTGCCGCGACTCCAGCCGGCCGGCGCCCGCTCCTCCTTGAGCTTCCTCATCCCTCGCGGGTCGAGGCGGACCTCGCAGCCCAGGTCCATGCGTGCCGTGGCGATCGCCTTGCCGAGGGCGCTGAAGGCGTCCTCGTCGTCGTTGGAGGCGTCGAGCACGATGACGCGTCGCGGCCGGCGTCGCAGCGCCTCGACCAGGCCGAGGTTGTCGTAGTGGCCGCCGTCGGTGACGTAGAGGTAGCGGTCGTAGATCGACGCCTTGCCCACCGCCTCCTTGAGCACCCGCGTGAGGCCCGGCTTGCGGCCGCCGTCGAGCACCCGGCGCAGCCGCCCCTCCCGGGGCCTCTCGGGGTCGACGAAGAGCGGGTTGGGCAGCCAGACGCCGAGCCGGGCGTTCGCCAGCGCCAGGACCACGCGGTAGGGACCGAGCAGCCTGTTCTCCCGGCCCGCCATCGGCGAGAAGGCCGCCGCGCTCATGGCCAGCGAGGCCGGCACGGTGCAGTCGCGGAACCACGGGTCCGCGGCGCGCTCGTACGCCGCGCTGCGCTGCAGCCGCTGCGGCGGCAGCGCGCGGTCGGTGATGCCGATGACCTGGTGGTCGAAGACGAAGGGCAGGCAGTCGCGGTCGGCGGGCACCAGCTCGACGTCGGTCACGTTGGCGACGGCACAGGTCACCAGGCGGGGTCCCCCGTCCCGCGGGGCCGACTGCGACCAGCGCAGCGGACGCCGGTAGGGGATCGGCTCGACGCGGCCGCCCACCCGGCGCACCAGGAAGGCCTGGGTGATCCGCCAGCGGAAGAAGTGGTGCAGCGAGGTGCGGTTGGCGTCGGTGAAGACCCGGGCGACCAGGAGCAGGGACCCGAGCCAGTAGGCCAGCTCCCAGCTCGCGAGCCGCTCGGGGTCGTCGACCAGCTGGCCCGTCCACCGCAGCAGCAGCAGCAGGAGCACCAGGCCGACGACCGCGACGGCGGCGTACGGCACCAGGGGGTCCTTGACCTTCGCCCACAGCCGGGACCACCACTGCGGTCCGGCGTCCTTGCCCTTGCCCCGGGCGCTCGCCAGCACCGAGACGATGGCGGCGACGATCGCGCCGATCGCGCCCAGCCCGTGGGCGCCCTCGGCCCCGGCGGGGGCGAGCACGCCGACCACGGCGTTGACCGGCGCCACCCACCACTGGTCACCCTCGACCTCGCCCCGCAGGGCGACCTGCTCGAGCACGACGGGCACCGCGACGAGGAGCAGCACGAGGGCCGACCCGAGTGCGACCAGCCCGGTGACGACCGCCTCGGCCACCGCACGGGCGGGACGGGGCAGCGTCCTCCAGCGCTCGACGAAGCGTCGCAGGACGAAGACGAGGACGGCCAGCGCGAGCGGCACCCAGGCCCAGCCGAGCCAGAGCCAGTCGCCGCAGTAGCCCAGCGCCGACGCCGGGTCGGGGCCGGGCGGCGTGCAGGCACCGTCGAGGCGGCCCGACGCGGCGAGGACGAAGGCGAGCACCCACACCAGGCCGGCGAGGAAGGAGCCGAGGAGCAGCAGGTTGACCGCGATGCCGAAGCCGAGCGCGAGGACACCGTGGATGGCCACGTTGAAGGAGCCGAGCAGGTAGCGGGTGTGCCGGCGCACGTAGCCGGTCTCCGGGCTCCGCGGCACGAAGGGGTCGGGCACCGGCGAGCGCCAGTCCTGCGTGGCGTCGTCGGTGGGAGCCCACCGCAGCACGTGGTACGCCGCCGCGACGTAGCCGCCGCCGCTGACGCCCACCACCGCCCGGGCCTTCGCGTACTCGCCCTCCCGGACCAGTCGCTGCAGCCCGCCCATCGCGAAGGCCGCGGCGCGGATGCCGCCGCCGGAGCAGCTGATGATGGTGCCGTCGAGCGCGACCGGCGCCCGGGTCCGCGGCGGCGACTGGGCCGGGCCCGGCACGCCGGTGCGGCGCACGCGGCGGGCCGCCACCCAGCAGCACCACAGCAGGCCGAGGAGCGACGCACCGACGACGGCGCGCATCGCCACGGTGTAGCCACCGAGCGACATCGCCCCCGGGCCGACGGCCCGCTCGGGCAGCACCCGCCACAGCGCGACGTCCTCACCGAGGTCCATCGCGAGACCGGCGACCAGCACCCACCGCGCCGCGCGCGCGAGGCGTCGCAGCGGCGAGGACGCCGCGGTGCGGACCCGCACGAAGTGGTCGGCCCGCAGCACGACCTGCACCAGCGCCCCCAGCATCACCAGGTCGAGCAGCAGCGAGAGGCGCCCGGCCGCGGCGGTGGCCTGGGGGGACTGGCTCTCGAGCACCCCCGTCGCCACGAGGTACATCGGCTGCTGCAGCACCAGCAGCCCGAGCGCGATCGCCAGCCAGCGGACCAGGACCTGGCGCGTGCCGACGAGCAGGACCCGCTCGCGGTCGAGCACGAATCCCTCGTCGACCTCGCGTCGGCGCGATGCGGCAGTGCCCATGGCGGCCATCCCTCCGGATGGACCACCACGCTAGCCACCCCGGCGGCCGGGGTATCTAGTCACAACGGGCCATCGGGCCCGTCAGCGCAGCGCCAGGGACCGGTCGACCGAGGCGGAGTCGAGCACGTTGCTGAGCGCGAGCGCGGCGCACCCGACGACGCCGGAGCGGTCGCCGTGGGTGAGCGGGACGATCGCGAGGTCTCGCGTGGACAGGGCGGTGGCCAGCGAGTAGAGCGACTCGCGGAGCCCGGCCACGAAGGTGTCGTAGGCTCCGGCGAGGTCGCCCCCGACGACGACCACCTGCGGGTTGAGCAGGTTGACGGCGCCGGCCAGCACCTCGCCGATGCGGCGTCCGGCCTCGCGCACCAGCTGCCGGGCCTCGCCCTCGCCGCGGCCGGCCAGGTCGACGAGGTCGCGCACGTGCTCGACGGCCAGGCCGAGCTCGCGGGCCCGCTGCACCAGCGCCCAGCCCGAGGCGAGGGTCTCCAGGCAGCCGGTGTCGCCGCAGCGGCACCGCAGGCCGGCCGCCGCCGGGGTCTTGGTGTGCCCGACCTCGCCCCCGGCGCCGAGCGCGCCCCGCACCAGCGCGCCGCCGGCGACCACCCCGACGCCGATGCCGGTCGAGGCCTTGACGAAGACCAGGTCGCGGTAGCGCTCGAGGTGGCCGCGACGCTCCGAGAGCGCCATCACGTTGGCGTCGTTGTCGCAGAAGAGCGGCGCGTCCGTCAGCGGCGCGACGTACGGCGAGAGCGGCACGCCGTCCCAGCCGGTCATGATCGGGCTGTCGAGGCTGGCGCCCTTCTCGCGGTCGACGGTGCCGGGGATGGAGACGCCGACACCACGCACCTCGGACGCCGCGCGCCCGGCGTCGGCGAGCAGCTCCCCCAGCAGCTCGACCACCCGGGGCATCAGCACCTCGGGCGTGGAGCCGACCTCCTGGTCGACGTCACGGGCGACCAGCACGTCGCCCTCCAGGTCGCACACGGCCAGCTGGGTGCGGCGGCGACCGACCGCCGCGGCGAGCACCACGCCGGCGTGGCGGTCGAAGACCAGCCGCGCCGGCGGACGGCCGGGACCCGGGCGGTCGGGCTCGGTGGTCTCGACCACCAGCCCCGAGTCGAGCAGCGCCTGCACGCGCGCGGCCACCGCGGTGCGGGAGAGCCCGGTGACGCGGCCGATCTCGCTGCGGGTGTCGGCCCGGCCGTCGCGGACCAGCGAGAAGACCTCACCGGTCGTGGCGGGGCCACCCCAGGAGCGCATGACGGGCATTGAACCACTCCGTTCACCTGCGGGTCGGGTCCCGCTGGTCTAATTTAACCTCGAAAATACCTAACTGCGCTTGCTCCGGTACATAACCCTCCCTACGGTGGTCCCATGTCCCAGCCCCTGGTCGAGGTCCCCGTCGCCGACGTCGTCGTCTTCGGCGGCACCGGCGACCTCGCCGTCCGCAAGCTCCTGCCCGCCCTCTACCTCCGCGACCGCGACGGCCAGCTGCCCGCCGGCACCCGGATCCTGGCCACCTCGCGGGCCGGTCTCGACGACGACGGCTACCGCGACAAGGTCCGCGGCGAGCTGATGCGCTTCGTGGCCTCCGAGGAGCTCGAGGCCGACGTCGTCGCGCGCTTCCTGGCACGCCTGGCACACACCAGCCTCGACATCGCCGACCCCGACGGCTGGGAGGAGCTCGGGGCCCGCCTCGACGACCCGAGCCGGGTGCGGGTCTTCTACCTCGCCATCTCCCCCGGCCTCTTCGGCACGGTCAGCGCGCGCCTGGCCGAGCACGGCCTGGTGACCGAGCAGTCGCGGCTGGTGCTGGAGAAGCCGATCGGCCACGACCTCGCCTCGGCCCAGGAGATCAACGACGCGGTGGGCGCGGTCTTCGCCGAGCACCAGATCTTCCGCATCGACCACTACCTGGGCAAGGAGAGCGTCCAGAACCTCCTGGTCACGCGCTTCGCCAACACCTTCCTCGAGCCGCTGTGGAACGCCACGGCCATCGACCACGTGCAGATCACCGCCTCGGAGACGCTCGGCGTCGGCGGGCGGGGCGGCTACTACGACGACTCCGGCGCGCTGCGCGACATGGTGCAGAACCACCTGCTGCAGCTGCTCTGCCTGGTCGCGATGGAGCCGCCCACCTACGTCGGCCACGAGACCGTCCGCGACGAGAAGCTCAAGGTGCTGCAGGCGCTGCGCCCCATCACCGGCACCGACGTCGACCAGCAGGTCGTCGCGGGGCAGTACGTCGCCGGGCTCGTCGACGGCGCGGCCGCGGCGGCGTACGCCGAGGAGGCCGGGCGCCCCGACTCGCGCACCGAGACCTTCGTGGCGATCCGCGCCGAGGTCGCCAACTGGCGCTGGGCCGGGGTCCCCTTCTACCTGCGCACCGGCAAGCGGCTCGACCGCCGGGCCTCGGAGATCGTGATCCAGTTCAAGGACGTGCCGCACCCGATGTTCCCCCACGCCGAGGGGAGCAGCGAGCCCAACCGGCTCGTCATCCAGCTGCAGCCCGAGGAGGGCATGCGGCTCCACCTCACGGCCAAGGAGCCCGGTCCTGGCGGCATCCGGCTCCGCCCGGTCTCGCTGGACCTGAGCTACACCAGCACCTTCACCGAGCGCTCGCCCGAGGCCTACGAACGGCTGCTGATGGACGTCGTGCGCGGCAACCCGCAGCTCTTCATGCGGCGCGACGAGGTCGAGGCCGCCTGGCGATGGGTCGAGCCCATCCACGAGCACTGGACCCGCACCGGGGCCAAGCCGCGCCGCTACCCCGCCGGCACCAGCGGCCCGTACGCCGCCAGCACGCTCGTCGAGCGCGACGGCCGCTCCTGGCACGAGCACGACTGACCACCTCCGGACAAGGAGCCCCGCCCATGCCCCCCACCACCCACCCCGTGCTCGCCGAGGTGACCGCCCGCATCGTCGAGCGCTCCGCGGCCGAGCGCACGGCGTACCTCGACCGCCTCGAGCAGGCCGCCGAGCGCGGCCCGATGCGCACCCGGCTGGCCTGCGCCAACCTCGCGCACGGCTTCGCCGCGTCCGGCGAGGTCGACAAGGCCGCGCTGCGCGGCAAGGTCAAGCCCAACGTGGCGATCGTGTCGGCCTACAACGACATGCTCTCGGCCCACCAGCCCTTCGAGACCGTCCCGGCCCAGCTCAAGCGCGCGGTGGTGCGCTCGGGCGGCATCGCCCAGTTCGCCGGCGGCGTGCCGGCGATGTGCGACGGCATCACCCAGGGTCGCGAGGGCATGCAGCTCTCGCTCTTCAGCCGTGACGTCATCGCGATGTCGACGGCGATCGCGCTCAGCCACGACATGTTCGACGCCACCTTGATGCTCGGCGTCTGCGACAAGATCGTGCCGGGCATGCTCATCGGCGCGCTGTCCTTCGGCCACCTGCCGGCGGTCTTCGTGCCCGCGGGCCCGATGACCTCGGGCCTGCCCAACGGCGAGAAGGCGCGGATCCGGCAGCAGTACGCCGCCGGCGAGGTCGACCGCGAGGCGCTGCTCGAGGCCGAGTCGGCGTCGTACCACTCGGCGGGCACCTGCACCTTCTACGGCACCGCCAACTCCAACCAGCTGCTGATGGAGGTCATGGGCCTGCACCTGCCGGGCGCCTCCTTCGTCAACCCCGGGACGCCGCTGCGCGCGGCGCTGACCGACGCCGCGGCCGCGCGGGCGACGGCCCTGACCGCCTGGGGCGAGAGCTGGACACCGGTGGGGCACGTCGTCGACGAGAAGGCGATCGTCAACGGCTGCGTGGCCCTGCTCGCCACTGGCGGCTCGACCAACCACACGATGCACCTGGTCGCGATCGCGAAGGCCGCCGGCATCACGTTGACCTGGGACGACCTGGCCGACCTCTCGGCGGTGGTCCCGCTGATGGCGCGGGTCTACCCCAACGGCAAGGCCGACATCAACCACTTCCACGCCGCGGGGGGCCTCGGCTTCACCGTGCACTCGCTGCTCAAGGCGGGACTGCTGCACGACGACGTGCGCACCGTGGCCGGTCACGGCCTGTGGCGCTACACGAGCGAGGCTCGGCTCATCGGGGGAGAGCTGAGCTGGGAGGAGGGTCCGAAGCGTTCGCTGGACACCGAGGTCCTCCGCGGCGCGGACGACCCCTTCAGCACCGACGGCGGCCTGCGGATGCTCTCGGGCAACCTCGGCCGCTCGGTGATCAAGACCTCGGCGGTCGCGCCGGAGCACCGGCAGGTGAAGGCGCCCGCGCGGGTCTTCGACGACCAGGCCGACTTCTTGCAGGCCTTCAGCGACGGTGAGCTGACCGGCGACTTCGTCGCGGTCATCCGCTTCCAGGGCCCGGCGGCCAACGGGATGCCGGAGCTGCACAAGCTCACCCCGGCCCTCGGTGTGCTGCAGGATCGCGGCCAGCGCGTCGCCGTGGTGACCGACGGCCGGATGAGCGGGGCCTCGGGCAAGGTCCCCGCGGCCATCCACCTCACCCCGGAGGCCTCGGTCGGCGGACCGCTGGCACGGGTGCGCGACGGCGACCTGGTCTCGCTCGACGCGGACGCCGGCATCCTCGAGCTGCACGTCGCCGAGCACGAGCTCGACGAGCGCGAGGCGGCCTCCGCCGACGACAGCTTCGTCTACGGCACCGGCCGCGAGCTCTTCGCGGCCTTCCGCTCCCACGTCGGCCCCGCCGACGAGGGCGCCTCGGTCTTCGCCACCCGCAAGGAGCAGCTCTGATGAGCACCACCGACAGCCTGCTGGACCGCACCCCGGTGATCCCGGTCGTCGTGCTCCACGACGTCGCGCACGCCGTGCCGGTCGCCGAGGCCCTCGTCGAGGGCGGCGTGCCCGTCATCGAGCTGACGCTGCGCACCCCCGCTGCGCTGGCCTGCGTCGAGGCCATCGCCGCCGCGGTGCCCGACATCCTGCTCGGCGTCGGCACCGTGGTGGCGCCCTCGCAGGCCAAGGACGCGCTCTCGGCCGGCGCGCAGTTCCTGGTCTCCCCCGGCACCACCGAGTCGCTCGCGGCGGCGATGCAGGAGACCGGGCTGCCGCACCTGCCCGGTGCGGCCACCGTGAGCGAGGTGCTGCGGCTGCTCGAGCTCGGCTACGAGGAGCTGAAGTTCTTCCCCGCCGAGCAGTCCGGCGGTGCGCCCTTCCTGAAGTCGCTCGGCGCCCCCGTGCCCCAGGCCCGCTTCTGCCCGACGGGTGGCATCACCGCGTCGACCGCGGCGTCGTACCTAGCCCTTCCCAACGTCGGGTGCGTCGGCGGCTCCTGGCTCACCCCGGCCGGCGCCGTCGACGCCGGCGACTGGGCCCGCATCACCAGGCTGGCCCGGGAGACGACGCTCCTAGGCTGAGGCTGCCTTGACCACCTCGACCCGGCGGCCCTCGGCGCCCGAGCGCCTCGCGGCGTCGAACACGCGTGCCACGTGCACGCTGTCCCACGGGTCGACAGGTGCGGGGGCGCCGTCGCGCACTGCGGCGGCCACCGCCGGGTAGAAGGTGTCCCACCGGCCAGGCAGCAGTGGCCGCACCGACCACCCTTCTCGGGTGCGCACCCTCGCCGGGCGTGACGCCGGCTCCTGGGCCCATCCCGGGTCTCCGGGTCGCACGCCGGCGAAGAGCTGCGCCTCCTGCACGTCGAAACCCTCGATCAAGACACCGCCCGTCGTGCCGTTGACCTGGAATCGAGGCCCCTCCGTCGCCGCCCGCACGGAGGCCACCACGGTCGACAGCGCTCCACCCACGTGCCGCAGCTGGAGCACGACGTCGTCCTCGCTGGCCCTGCGGGGATCGGTGGTGGTCAGCTCGGCGGCGACGGACGCCACCGGCCCGAGGAGGTGCACCAGCTGGTCGATCAGGTGCGGTCCGAGGTCGACGAGGACGCCACCGCCCTGCTCGGACGGCACCTCGCGCGTCCATGCCGGCAGGGCGGGCTCGAAGCGCTCAATCCGAGACACGACACGCAGGACCTCGCCCACCCGACCGCTGCGGAGCTCGTCGGCGACGGTGAGGAAGTCACCGTCCCACCGCCGGTTCTGGTACGCCGTGAGCACCTGGCCCCGGTCCTCGGCGGTCCTCACGAGCAGCTCGGCGTCAGTGCCGGTGAGGGCGAAGGGTTTGTCCACCACCACGTGGAGACCCGCTGCCAGCGCCTCGAGCGCCAGTGGGACGTGCGTGCGCGCCGGCGTCGTGACGGTGACGCCGTCGACGCCGTGGTCGACCAGCGCGGCCAGGTCCGGGACGACGAGGTGCCCGGCGGCCCGCGCCTGCGCGGCCCGTTCGGGGTTCGTCGAGACGACCGCGGCGAGGTCGAGACCGTGCGCGGCCGTCAACAGGGGGGCGTGGAAGACCCGACCGCCGGCTCCCCAGCCGGCGACCGCCCAGCGGACAGCGTCGCCGCGCGGCTCATCCACCGGCCATCTCCACGAAGCGCAGGTAGCGCTCCTCAAGCGCCGAGGACGGCGCAGGCTCGATCAGCTCGCCGCCCCCGGTCGGCACCCCGAGGTCCTCGCCGGCCGACCTCAGTCCCAGCCGCGCGGCCCCGACCGCGCTGGCATCGGGGTGATGCACGCGCCGCAGCGGGCGACCGAGCGTGTCGGCGAGCAGCTGGCTCAGCACCGGGCTGCGACTGCCCCCGCCGGCCAGATCCACAGTCTCCTCGCCCGGCGGCAGCCACTCGATCGCGCGCCGAATGCCGAAGGCGACGCCCTCCAGGGCCGCTGCGAGGAGGTCGGCACGCGCCGTGGCGAGGGTGATGCCCGACCAGCCGCCGCCCGGTGGGGTCGGCGTAGGAAGCCGCTCGCCCGCGAGGAAGGGCACGAAGACGGGCAGCGCGCGGTCGCGATCGTAGTCGGCGTACACCTCCTCCCAGCCGGCGCCGAGCAGGGTGACGACCCGCTCCAGGGCCAGCCCGGCGTTCATCACGGCCGCCATGGCGTAGTGACCCTCGGCAGCCCGGTAGGTGTGAAAGGTCGCGGGGTCGGCGGGACGCGGCGTGACGCCGGGCAGCACGACCTGTCCTCCTGTACCGACCGTCAACAGCAGCCGGCCCTCCGGCGCGGCGGACCCCAGCAGGGTCGCCGCGACGTCGGCGCAGCCGGCGGCGACCGGGATCCCGGCCGGGAGCCCCCAGGCCTCAGCGGTCGTGGCGTCGAGGGTGCCGACCGCATCACCCGAGCCGACGACCGTCGGGAGCATCGCAGGGTCCACACCGATCCGAGCGACGAGATCGCGGTCCCAGGCGTCGGCGACCACGTCGTAGAGCAGCGTCGCGGACGCGTCGGATGCGTCGGTGACGAGGGCACCGGGCACCAGCCGGGACCGCAGCCAGTCCTTCGGGAGGAGCACCCGGGCAGCGCGGGCGAGCACCTCGGGCTCGTGGCGGCACAGCCACGCGAGCACCGGGCCCGTCATACCGGGCGTGAGTGGGTTGGCCAGGGCCGACCGCTGGGCTGGAGCGAGGTCACGCCACAGCGCCAGCTCCTCCCGCGCACGCGAGTCCGGCCACAGCACCGCGGCTCGCACTGGGGCGCCGGCCCCGTCGACCAGCACCGATCCGTGCATCTGTCCGTCGACACCGAGCGCGGCCACGGTCGCGGTCGACGACCCCACGACCTCGGCGACCGCCTCACGCGTCGCCCGCTCCCAGTCGGCGGGATCGGACTCGGCCCACCCGGGACGCGGCGAGCTCACGGCATAGCCGCGCGCCGCCCGCGCGAGCACCGTGCCGGAGTCGTCGACCAGCACGACCTTCACGCCGCTGGTCCCGAGGTCGACTCCGAGGGTGGCGCGGACGGTCATCGCACGCCGGTGAGGGAAGCGACCAGACCGTCGTCGATGTAGGAGCGGGCGCGCCGGGCGAGGTCGTCGCCGTCGGACCAGAGATTGCGCCATATCGCGAGGTCGTTGGAGAGCGTCGGGCTCACCACCGCCGAGGAGAAGCTCTCGAAGGTGATCGGGCCGGTGTAGCCGGTCCGGGTCAGCGCGTGGAAGAAGCCCGCGAAGTCCAGGGAACCGGCGCCGAGGTAGCCGCGGTGGTTCTCCCCGATGTGCACGTAGCCGAGCCGGTCGCCGACCTCGTAGACCGGGGTCACGAGGTCGGACTCCTCGATGTTCATGTGGTAGGTGTCGAGGTGGATCACGACGTTGTCGGCACCGATGTCGTCAGCCAGGCGCAGGCAGTCGCGGGCGCTGTTGACCACGTTGGTCTCGTAGCGGTTGCAGATCTCCAGGCCCAGCTGCATCCCGCGACCCGCCGCCTCTTGGGCGAGTTCGCGCAGCACCGTCACGACGTTGGCCCGGCCGCGCTCGGTCAGCCGGTGGCCGTACTTGCCGAGGGCGCTGTAGAGAGCACCGGTGAGGATCGGGGCGCCCAGCTCGTGGGCGACGTCGAGCGAGGCCCGGAGGATCTCGGCCCCCCGCGAGACCACCTCCGGGTCGTCGCTGGAGACGTCGGCGTCGAAGGCCAGGCCCCGCGAGCACGCGACTCCGAGGCCGGCGGCCTCGAGCGCGGCCCGGGCGGCCGCGGTGTCGAGCCGCGCCATGTCGTGCAGCGACAGCTCCAGCAGGTCGTAGCCTGCGGCCGCGGTACGTCGTACGGCCTCCGCGACCTCGTCGTCGGTGGTGCCGCCGACCCAGACCAGGGCGTGGACGCCGATCGGGTTCTCATAGCTCTTCATCGTGTGGACTGGTCCTCTACTCGCTGACGGCGCCGGTGATGAGGCCGACGATCTCTTGTCCGGTGGTCTCGGCCGTGCGGCGGCCCGCGACGCAACGACCGGTGCGCATCACCCACACCTGGTCGGAGAGTCGCATGACCTGCTCGAAGTTGTGGCTCACGAGCAGGACGGCGTGGCCCTCGTCGCGCAGCCGGAGAATCAGCTCCTCCACGCGGGCGGTCTCCTGGACGCCGAGCGCCGCCGTCGGCTCGTCCATGATCACCAGCTTGGAGCTGAAGCCGGCGGCACGGCAGATCGCCACCGCCTGTCGCTGGCCGCCGGAGAGACGACGCACGGTCTTGGTCACGGCCGGCACGTTGACGGCCAGCTTGGAGACCATCTCCTCGGCGTCCCGCCGCATCTTGCGCTTGCGCAAGATCTTGACCGGTCCGATCGAGAGGCAGTCCTCACGGTTGAGGAAGAGGTTCTGCCACACGGTCAGGTCCTCGACCAGCGCGAGGTTCTGGTGCACCGTCTCGATGCCGATCCGGCGTGACTGGTCAGGACCGGAGAAGGTCACCGCTGCACCGTCGAAGACGATCTCACCCGAGTCAGGCTGGTGCACGCCGGCGATGCAGCGCACCAGGGTGGACTTGCCGGCGCCGTTGTCGCCGACGAGCGCGGTGATCTCACCGGAGCGCAGGCCCAGCGAGACGTCCTGGAGCGCCTTGACGGGACCGAAGGACAGGGAGACGTCGCGTGCCGACAGCAGGTCGGTCGTGGTGGTCGTCATCGTTCGAACCTCGTCAGGAAGGCGGCACCGACGACGACGACGCCGATGGCGATGGGTTGGTAGAACTGGGAGACACCGAGCAGCGTCAGGCCGTTGGCGAGCGCGGTGAGGAGCAGGGCGCCGAAGAAGGGACCCTTGATCGAGCCCTTGCCGCCGAAGAGGCTGACGCCGCCGAGCACCACCGCCGCCACCGAGTTGAGCAGGAAGGTGGTGTTGGCCGCCGGCTCCGCCGATCCGACGCGCGCGACGAGCAGGATGGCCGCGACGCCCGCCAGGGCTCCCGAGATGACGTAGACCGCGGTCTTGATCCGGGTCGTGCGCACGCCCGTCGCCTGCGCGGCCTCCGCGGAGCCGCCCGTGGCGAGGACGTGGGTGCCGAAGCGCGTGCTGAAGAGCACCAGGTGCGCCACCACCGCGACCACGAGGGCGATCATGAAGGTGTAGGGGACCAGCCCCACGCCGCCCGCGGACAGCTTGAAGAGCGGTGCGCTGATGACCGTGATGGGCTTGCCGTCGGAGAGCACCAGGGCGGCTCCGGAGGCGGCGGAGAGCGCGCCCAGCGTGACGATGAAGTCGGTGATCCGGCCCTTCGAGACGAGCAGGCCGTTGATCAGGCCGACGGCGACACCGGCCACCACGGAGGCGACGCAGGAGACGAACAGGCCCTTGCCGCTCGTCATGGCCATGCCGAAGGCGACGGCGGCGAGCGTCATGGTCGAGGCGATCGAGAGGTCGATGCCCGCGGTGAGGATGACGAAGGACTGCCCCACGGCGAGGATGATCAGGATCGCCGAGGCCAGCAGCATCGCCCGCACGTTGCCGGAGGACAGGAAGGTCGGGTCCAGGGTCGTGAAGACGGCTGCCAGGACGACGAGCCCGATCACCGAGGCCCACTCGACGAGCGTCGACGGGGTGAACAGCTCGGTGGGCGATCTCCGGGCGGTGTCCGTGTCCGGGTCGGCGGTGGTGGTCATGGGACGTCCTCTGGCGGTCGTGGAGCCCGGTGGTGGGCGGACATGGTCTCGCCCACCACCGGACGTCAGGGTGCGTCGGCGCTCAGGTCACTTGTCGAGCATGTCGGCGAAGGGGTCGTCGTACTCGCCCGGAGGCTCGGGGAAGGCCTCCTGCGCCTCGGCCGCGTTGTCCGGGGTGATGAGTGCGATCGGCGTCTCGACCGACTCGGGCAGGTCGTTGCCCGCCGCGGCTGCCTCGCAGGCCTCCAGGCCCATCTTGCCGACGACGAAGGGGTACTGCGCCACGGCCGCGTCGATGTCACCGGAGGCGACCCCGTCGATGCCGTCGACGGAGACCACCAGGGTCTCGCCCTTGCGGTCAGCGGCGGCCACGGCGCGGGCGACGCCCATGGCCATGTCGTCGTTGGCCACGAAGAAGGCCGCGAGGTCGGGGTTGGCCTGGAGGATGGTCTCGGCCTGGGTCTGCGCCTCCTGGCGGTCCCAGTTCGCGGCCACCTCCTGGATCACGGAGAAGTTGTCGGCGAGCCCGTCCTTGAAGCCCTCGATCCGCTGCCCGCTCGTCACGTCGCCCGCGATGCCTCCCACGGCCGCCACGTCGCCACCGTCGGGGGCCAGCGTGGCGAGCTGGTCGGCCACCATCGACCCGGCCTCGACGTTGTCGGTGCCGATGTAGGTCGTGATCTGCGCGCCCGCGGCGTCGGCAGCGTCGGCCTCGACCGGGTTGTCGATGTTGACGATCGGCTTGTCCTTGGCCGCGATCTGGGCGATCCCCTGGATCAGGTTGGTGCCGCTGATCGGGTTGACCACGTAGCAGTCGAAGTCTTGGTTGGCGACGCTGGAGAGCTTGTCGGCCTGACCGGCGGTGTCGGTGATCGACGCCGCCGACTGGATCTCGGTCTCGGTGCCCGACACCTCCGCGCGGGCGTTGATGCCGTCCTCCATGAACTGGAAGAACGGGTTGTCGAGGCCCTTGATGACGAGCGCGACACGGGCGTCGCCGCTCTCGGACCCGCTGTCGTCGGAGTCGCCACTGTCGCCAGAGCTGCCGCACGCGGTCAGCACGAGGAGGGAGCAGGTCGCGAGAGTGGCGAGCCGGCCGCGCTTGAGGTTCCGCCTGGTCATGGGTGTTCCTTTCAGCCGGTCAGGTCCGAGTCCGCTGACTTCTAACGGCTTGTGCTGTGGTTATAACACTTTGTGTCATGTAACGTACGCCACACGTTGGGGATCTGCAAGCATCTGTTGGAATCCGGAGTCGACCCTGGACTCCCCGATCGGAAGGGCCCATGGCCACCTTCGAAGAGGGCATCAGCGACACGCTGGCGCTGCTGCGCCGCAAGGGCGGCATGACCCGCGCCGGCATCGTGGCCGAGACCGGGCTGTCCCGCAGTGCGGTCAACCAGCGCATCGATGCCCTGCTCGCCGGACAGCTCGTCGTCGGAGACCTCACCGACGACCGCCGCCAGGGCAGGCCGGCCGAGGTCTTCTCGTTCAACTGGACGCGGGGCAAGCTGCTCGCGGCCGACGTGGGCGTCACCAAGTTCCGCGCTGGCCTGTGCGACCTGGCCGGCAAGGTCGAGGCCGAGACCGAGCTGCCGTCCGCTCTCGCCGAAGGTCCCGAGCACCACCTGGGCCTGGTGCTCACCGCCTTCGAGGACCTGCTCGCGAAGACCGGCACCGACGCCGACCAGATCCTCGGCGTCGGACTCACCCTGCCCGCCCCCGTGAAGCTCGGATCCGGCATGGCGGTCAACCCGCCGATCATGCCGAGGTGGAACCGCTTCGACGTGCTCGAGTGGTTCGGCCGCCGCTTCTCCTGCCCGATCTTCCTCGAGAAGGACGCCAACGCCATGGCCTACGGGGAGGCCCGGCTGGCGTACCCCGAGATCGACGAGCTGCTCTTCGTCAAGATCGGCACGGGCATCGGCAGCGGCCTGGTCCAGGACGGCCGGCTCTTCCGCGGTGCCGACGGCGCCGCGGGCGATATCGGCCACGTCCCACTCGACGACCCCGACCGCGAGCCCGGCGCTCGCGCACCCCTGTGCAAGTGCGGCAACACCGGCTGCCTCGAGGCGTACGCCGGCGGTTGGGCGCTGCTGCGCGACCTGCAGCAGCTGGGTCGCGACGTCATGACCGTGGACGACGTGACGCGGCTGATCGTCGCGGCTGACCCGACCGCGGTCCAGATGGCGCGGCGCGCGGGGCGCCTGATCGGCACCGCGCTGGCCGGCTACGTCAACCTGGTCAACCCCCGGGTCATCGTGCTCGGGGGGCAGCTGACCTCGGCAGGTGGCGACCACGTGCTGCCGGCCATCCGGGAGCGCGTCTACAGCCGCTCGCTCCCCCTGGCGACGGCCTCGTTGAGCATCGACGCCAGCACGCTCCAACCCCGCGGAGGACTGGTCGGCCTGGCCCACCTGATCGGCGACAGCATCCTCGCCCCCGAGCAGGTCGGTCGGCTCGTCGCTCGTCCCTCGTGATCCGCCCGCTCACCACCACGTCCTCGACGCAGAAGGAATCGCCATGCTCGACCACGACGCTGTCCGCCACGCCCGAGTGCTGCCCCTCGACGTCGTCCAGGCCAAGGGCTCGGGCCACGGCGGAACGGCCGTGGGTCTCACACCCGTGCTGTACGTGCTCTTCCAGGAGGTGCTGCGGCACGACCCAGCGACGCCGCAGTGGGAGGGGCGCGACAGGTTCGTGCTCTCGGCCGGGCACACCAGCCTCTCGCTCTACGTGCAGCTCTACCTCAGTGGCTACGGCCTGGAGATGGACGACCTGCGCGCCATGCGCACGCTGGGCTCGCTCACCCCGGGCCATCCCGAGTGGGGCCACACCGACGGCGTTGAGACAACGACCGGTCCGCTCGGCCAGGGCGTCGCCAACGCGGTCGGGCTGGCGATGGCGGCGCGGCGCACGGCCGCGCTGCTGCAGCCCGAGGCGCCCTTCGCCGACAGCCTCTTCGGGCGCCGTACCTGGTGCCTGGCCTCCGACGGCGACTTGCAGGAGGGCGTCAGCCACGAGGCCGCCGCGCTCGCCGGCGCGCTGGCCCTGGAGGGCCTGGTGGTGATCTGGGACGACAACGGCATCTCGATAGAGGGCGACACCGACGTCGCCTTCACCGAGGACGTCGCCGCCCGCTTCCGCGCCTACGGCTGGGAGACACTGGAGATCGACGACGCCGAGGACGCCGACCTCGTGCGCCGGGTGCTCACCGCCGCGGCCGAGGTCACGGGACGCCCGGTGCTCGTGCGGCTGCGGACCCGGATCGGCCACCCGATGCCCCACGTCGGCGGGACCGCCGGTGCCCACGCCGGTGCTCCGGGGGCGGACGAGGTCGCGGCCACCAAGCGGCTGCTGGGGCTCGACCCCGAGGCCCACTTCGCGATGCCCGACGAGCTGCTCCACCACACCCGGGACGTCTCGCGACGGGGCAGTGAGCTGCGGGCCGGGTGGGAGCAGCAGGTCGCGCATTGGCGCGAGGCCCACCCCGAAGGCGCTCGGCTCCACGACCTCCTCCGCGACCAGCGCGTGACCCCCGAGGCGCTCGCCGCGCTCGAGGAGCTGCGTGCCAGCCCGAAGGAGGTCGCGACCAGGATCGCCAGCGCCGCCGTGCTCGACGCCGTGTGGCCCCACCTGCCGTGGTGGTGGGGCGGGTCGGCAGACCTCGCGGAGTCCAACGGCGTCGCGCTGGCGGGGGCGCGCAGCTTCGTGCGCCCCGGTCTCGGCAGCAACCAGTGGCCTGGAGGCCCGGACGGGACCCTGGTGCACTTCGGCATCCGCGAGCACGCCATGGGCGGCGTGCTCAACGGCATCGCCCTCGACGGCCGGTCGCGACCGTTCGGTGCCACCTTCTTCGTCTTCTCCGACTACATGCGTCCCGCCGTGCGCCTGGCGGCGCTGATGCAGCTGCCGGTCACCTACGTCTGGAGCCACGACTCCGTCGCGGTCGGTGAGGACGGACCCACCCACCAGCCCGTCGAGCAGCTGTGGGCGCACCGGGCCATCCCGGGGCTCGCCGTGGCGCGCCCAGCCGACTCCGTCGAGACCGTCGACGTCTGGCGACGCGTGCTCACACGGCCGGAAGGTCCGACGGCGCTGGTGCTGAGCCGTCAGGGCCTACCGGTCGTGACCGCCCACGTCGGGGCCGACGAAGGCGCCGCACGAGGGGCGTACGTCGTCGCGGACAGCGACGGGACGCTGGAGGCAATCGTGATCGCGACGGGCTCCGAGGTCGCGGTCGCCCTCGCGGCCCGTGAGCAGCTCGCCGGCGAGATCGCTGTCCGCGTCGTCTCGGCCCCGTGCCTGGAGTGGTTTGCCGCCGAACCGGCGGACTACCGTGACGATGTGCTGCCCCCCACCGTGACCGCCCGGGTGAGCGTCGAGGCCGGGACCGACACCGGCTGGCACCGCTACGTCGGATTCGCCGGCGAGACCGTCAGCGTGGAGCAGTTCGGTGCCAGCGGCAGGGGCGATCAGGTGCTCGCGGAGCGCGGGATCACCCTCGCTGCCGTCGTCGACGCCGTACGGCGCACGGTGTCGCGCCAGCGCTCATGACTGTCCGCGTCCTCGACGGTGGCATGTCCAACGCGCTCGAGGACGAGGGTGCCGACCTCACCGACCCGCTGTGGACGGCGCGGGTGCTGCGCGACGAGCCGGGACGGGTGGCGGCGGTGCACGAGCGCTACTTCCGCGCCGGGGCCGACGTGGCGACCACGGCCACCTACCAGGCGCCGCTCGAGCTGCTGGGCGACGGCGTGCGGATCGCGCGCGAGGTGCGCGACCGCGTGGCCCCCGACGGTCTGGTCGCCGCCTCGCTCGGACCGTACGGCGCGCTGCTCGCCGACGGCTCGGAGTACCGCGGCCGCTACGGCCTGACGCCCGCCGCGCTGCGCGACGTCCACGCCCCGCGGCTGGAGGCGCTCGCCGCGGCCGGACCCGACCTGCTCGCCGTCGAGACGGTGCCCGACCTCGACGAGGCGCTGGTGCTGCTCGACCTGCTGGGTGAGCTCGACCTCCCCGCGTGGCTCTCCTACGCCGTCGCCGGCGACCGCACCCGTGCCGGCCAGCCGCTCGCCGAGGCGTACGCCGCCGTCGCGGCCACCGACGTGGTCCCCGGCGTCAACTGCTCGGCCCCCGGCGACGTGCTCGGGGCGCTGGCGCTGATGTCGGCCCCCGGGGTCGTCTACCCCAACCGCGGCGAGGACTGGGACGCCACCCACAAGCGGTGGACCGGGTCGGGCGCCTTCGACCCCGCGCTCGTGCCGCAGTGGGTCGCCGCGGGCGCGATCGGCGTCGGCGGCTGCTGCCGCGTGGGGCCCGACGACGTCCGCGCGGTGCGCGCCGCGCTCGGCTGAAATCCGCTTGACCCGCGGGTCCGCGCCGTACGACGGTCGGCACATGCGCGAGCCTTGACCCATCGCCACCGACCTCCGCCGCCTCGAGTGGCGCCTGCTGGCGTGGCAGGCGCTCGACGAGGCCATGCCGATCTTCCCCGTCTACGCCCTGCTCTTCGCCGACGCGGGGCTCTCGGTCGCCGACATCTCGCTGCTCTTCGTGCTGTGGTCGGTCGTCGGCATCGTGCTCGAGGTCCCCTCGGGCGCCTGGGCCGACACCGTCTCGCGCCGGCTCCTGCTCGCCCTCGGTGCGGTGACCTACGCGGCGGGCTTCGCCTGCTGGGTGCTCTTCCCGTCGTTCGCCGGCTTCGCGGCGGGCTTCGCGCTGTGGGGGCTCTCGGGGGCGCTCACCTCCGGCACCTACCTGGCGCTGGCCTACGACGAGCTGGCCGCCCTCGGCGCGCCGCACCGCTACGCCCGGCTCATCGGGCTCGGTCGAGCGCTCGCGATCACCGCGATGATGCTCGCGAGCGTGGCCGCGACCCCGCTGCTCGCCGTCGGTGGCTACGACCTCGTGGGCTGGGCCAGCGTGGGCGTCTGCGGGGTGCAGCTGCTCGTGGTGCTCTCGCTGCCCTCGGCCCCCAAGGCGGTCTCGGCCGACGACGTCGAGGAGCTCGAGGACCTCGAGGGCGCGCCCGGCTTCGCCCCGCCACGACCCGGCGTCTGGCACCGCTGGCGCCACGCGCTGCGCACCGGCCTGGCCGAGGCGAGCACCTCGGCGCTGGTGCGCGGCGCCGTGCTCGCGAGCGGGGCGATCCTGGCGCTGCAGGTGCTCGACGAGTACTTCGGCCTGCTCTTCGAGCAGCAGGGCGCGGCCCTGGTGCTGATCCCGGTGCTCTACGCCCTGACCAGCCTCGGCGAGATCGTCGGCGCCGTGGTCGCGACCCGCGCCGGACGCTGGCGTCCGGCGTACGTCGGCGCCGCGGTGTCGCTGGCCGGGGCGCTCGTCGCGGTGGCGGCCCTGGCCGACGACCCCTACGTCGCCGCGTTGGCACTCACGCTGGGCTACGGCCTGGTGCAGCTGGCCGTCGTGGTCAGCGAGGTGCGGCTGCAGGACTCCATCGAGGCCGGGGCCCGCGCCACCGTCATCTCGACGTCCAACGTGCTCTCCGAGGTGCTCCAGGTGCTGGCCTTCGTCGGCTTCGCACTCGCCCCGACCGGCGACGTGGCCACGCCGGTGCTCGTCGCCGGGCTGGTGGCCGTGCTGCTCGGCCCGCTCGTGGTGCGCTGGCTGCCCCCCGCGCCGCGCCCGCCCGAGGTGGCACCATCGGCCCGTGGCTGAGCAGCAGATCGCGTACGTCGGTGCCCGTCTCTTCGACGGGCTGCGCTACCGCGGCGACGTGGGCCCGGTGCTGGTCGAGGGCGACCACATCAGCGCCGTCGGCGCACCGGTGCCGCGCGGCGCCGAGGTGGTCGAGGCCGACGGCGGGCTGCTGAGCCCCGGCTTCACCGACGCCCACGTGCACGCCGTGCAGGGCGGGCTGGAGCGCACCCGCTGCGACCTCTCCGAGCTCGGCACCCGCGAGGACTACCTCGCAGCCGTCGCGGCGTACGCCGAGGCGCACCCCGAGCGGCCCTGGGTGCTCGGCGGCGGCTGGGCGATGGCGGCCTTCCCCGGCGGCACGCCGACCGCCGCCGACCTCGACCGCGTCTGCCCCGACCGGCCGGTCTTCCTGCCCAACCGCGACCACCACGGCGCCTGGGTCAACAGCCGCGCGCTCGAGCTCGCCGGCGTCGGCGCCGACACCCCCGACCCGGAGCACGGCCGCATCGAGCGCGACGCGCACGGGCGTCCCTCCGGCACGCTGCACGAGGGCGCGATGGAGCTCGTCGGGCGACTGCTTCCCGTCACCAGCGAGCAGGAGTACGACGCCGCGCTGCTGGCCGGGCAGGCCTACCTGCACTCGCTCGGGGTGGTCGGCTGGCAGGACGCGATCATCGGCGAGTACGCCGGCATGGACGACTGCGGTCCGGCGTACGTGCGCGCCGCGCGCCGCGGCGACCTGACCGCCCACGTCGTCGGGGCGCTGTGGTGGGAGCGCGACCGCGACGAGCAGCAGATCCCCTCGCTGGTCGAGCGCCGCGAGGCCTTCACGACCGGACG
The DNA here is from genome assembly GCA_052040065.1 of Marmoricola sp. Taxonomy (GTDB): domain Bacteria; phylum Actinomycetota; class Actinomycetes; order Propionibacteriales; family Nocardioidaceae; genus Marmoricola. Next base: position 2,572 of record JBQGFI010000073.1, on the reverse strand, counting down.
CTTCCGGGCGACCAGCGTGAAGATCATGCAGGACGGCGTCGCCGAGAACTTCACGGCCGCGATGACCGCGCCGTACCTCGACCGCTGCGGCCACGCCACGACCAACGCCGGCCTCTCCTTCGTCGACGCCGCCACCCTGCGCCGCGTGGTGCCGCTGCTCGCGGCCGAGGGATTCCAGGTGCACGTCCACGCCATCGGCGACCGCGGTGTCCGCGAGGCGCTCGACGCCTTCGCGGGGATCGGCTCGACGAGCGACCTGCGGCACCACGTGGCGCACCTGCAGGTGGTGCACCCCGACGACGTGCCCCGCTTCGCCGAGCTCGGCGTCGCCGCCAACATGCAGGCCGTCTGGGCGTGTCTCGACGACCAGATGCTCGACCTGACGATCCCCTTCCTCGGGGAGGAGCGGGCGACCTGGCAGTACCCCTTCGGCGCGCTGCACCGCGCGGGGGCGCCGCTCGTGGCGGGCTCCGACTGGCCGGTCTCGACACCCGACCCGCTGCAGGCGATCCACGTCGCGGTCAACCGGTGGGCCCACGGCGAGGCGGGTCCGGCGGGCTCGGAGCCCTTCCTGCCCGAGCAGGCGCTCGACCTGGAGACGGCCTTCGCGGTGTACACCTCGGGCTCGGCGTGGGTCGACGGTCGCGACGAGGTGGCGGGCACGGTCGAGCCGGGCAAGCAGGCCGACCTGGTGCTGCTCGACCGCGACCCCTTCGCCGGCGACGTCGCCGACATCGGCGCCGCGACGACGGTCGGCACCTGGGTCGGCGGCACGCGCGTGCACTGAACGCGCCCGTTTTGCCCCTGGCGGCCGGCCGACTCCCAGGAGTAGACCGAGAGGCGGGGAGAAGGGGGTCCGCCATGGTGCACCACGGCTCTGAGACGTTCCACATCGAGGGCGAGGGTGTGGTCACCACCCAGCTCGGCGGGCGCAGCGGTCACGATCCGGACCCGCTCGACGCGACCGACGGGTCGCTGGCGGCGCCGCAGGCGAGGCGGCTCGCCGCGGGCGAGGCGCCGGAGTTCCGCTTCTCGCGGGTCGGGCCGAAGGGACGTCGCCTCCGGCTGGCCCTGGCGCGCAAGCTGGCCCGCGCGATGATCGACGAGGGCGGCGGCCCGGGTCGCGAGGGTGTCCCCGCCGGCTACACCTACCTCGGGCAGTTCGTCGACCACGACCTCACCCTCGACCGGAGCGCGCTCGCGCCGGGTGGGGAGCAGGACCCGCTCACGATCCTCAGCGGCCGCTCCCCCCGGCTCGACCTGGACTGCCTCTACGGGCTCGGCCCGCAGCACCCCGACTCGGAGCAGTTCTTCGACCCCGACGGCGTGCGGCTGAAGGTGGGGCGGACCTCGGCCTTCGGCTCGCTGCCTCCCCACGACGCGCGCGACCTCCCCCGGGTCGGCGTCGGCACCGACGCCGAGGCCCGCAAGGCGCTGATCCCCGACCACCGCAACGACGAGAACCTCGCGGTCGCCCAGACCCACCTGGCCTTCGTGAACTTCCACAACAAGGTCGTCGACAAGGTGCCCGCGAGCGTCGCCGCGAGCCGCCGCTTCTCCCGCGCCCGTCGCGCGGTGACGCTGCACTACCAGTGGCTGCTGCGCCACGACTACCTGCCGCGCATCGTCGTCCCGCGCATCCTCGACGACGTCTGGGAGGAGGGGCGCAAGGTCTTCGAGGCCGAGGCCTCGCCGATGGACCTGCCGACGATGCCGGTGGAGTTCTCCGCGGCGGCCTTCCGCATGGGGCACAGCATGATCCGGCGGGCCTACAACTGGAACAAGGAGTTCCCGATCGACGGGGGCACGCTGGAGTTCCTCTTCATCTTCTCCGGCACCAGCGGCGACATGTTCGGCTCCACGACGCTGCCGAGCAACTGGATCGTCGACTGGCGCCGGCTCTACGACTTCCCGGCGGCCGGCAAGCCCGGCCTCGCGGCACCGGGAGGGACCAACCTCGCGATGCGGATCGACACCCGGCTCACCGATCCGCTCGCACTGCTCCCGCTGCAGGGCATCGACGGCGACGACGCGACCCCACCGATGCAGCGCAACCTGGCCTTCCGCAACCTGGCGCGCGGCAGCCTGCTGCGCCTGGCCAGCGGGCAGCAGATGGTCGAGCACTTCCGCGCCGCCGGCCTCACCACCAAGGCCCTCACCCGCAGCCAGATCCTCGACGGGTCGGGGGGCGCCAAGCTCACCGGGCTGACCTCCGCGGAGAAGGACGCCGTCGCCGCCCGGACGCCGCTGTGGTTCTACGTGCTCCGCGAGGCCGAGGTCACCGACGGGCTGATGCGTGGGGTGGGCGGACGGCTGGTGGCCGAGACCTTCCACCGCGCCATCGAGGCCAGCCGCAACAGCATCGTGCGCAACGCCGACTGGACGCCGACCCTCGGCCCCCGCCGCGGCACCTTCGAGATGACCGACCTGCTGCAGTTCACCTACGGCAGCAGCAAGAAGGCCCTTGCTCCGGTGGGGTGAGCCGTCACAGCAGCGTGCCGACGTCCTCGCGGCCGCCGCCGTCGTCGATGTGCCGCACCAGGGTGTCGCGGGTGCCCTCGTCGAGGTCGAC
>JBQGFI010000072.1:0-1694 GCA_052040065.1 Marmoricola sp. | reverse complement strand
GTGGTGGGCGCCCACCCGCGACAGCGTGCACGGCGGGCTCTCGCGGCTGCTGCTCGGACGCGCGCCCGGCGCCCCCGCGACGCCCCGGTCGCTCCCGGAGGCACCGAGCCCCGCCGGGGCGCGGGAGCGGCTGCGCCCCTGGGTCGACGCGGGCGGGCTGGCCGTCGAGTCCGCCGACGTCGCGGGCGCGCGTCCCCTCCCGGCGCCCGACCCGCCAGGGGACCTCACCTGCCGGCGCTTCAGCCGCACGCTCGACGCCGACTGGCGGCGTACCTCCTACTCGGGACTGATCCGGGTCGAGGAGCAGGCGGCGCGGGTGGCGCTGGAGAGCGAGCCCGAGGTCGCCGGCACCGTCGACGAGGAGGCCACGACCGACGAGCCGGGGGTGGTCGCGGCTCCGCGCGAGCGCGACCAGGAGCTGCCCTCGCCGATGGACGCGCTGCCGGCCGGAGCCACCTTGGGCTCGCTGGTGCACGGCGTGCTCGAGCACGCCGACCCCGAGGCCCCCGACCTGCTCGCCGAGCTCACGGCCCGGGTCGAGGAGCAGCGCCGCTGGTGGTCGGTGCCGACACCGAGCGAGGAGCTCGCGGCCGCGCTGCTGCCGTCGCTGCACACGCCGCTGGGCCCGCTCGCCGACGACCTCACGCTCGCGCGGATCCCGCTGCGCGACCGGCTGCGCGAGCTCGACTTCGAGATCCCGCTCGCGGGGGGCGAGCGCCCCGCCGCCCGGGTGCGGCTGGCCGAGCTGGCGCCGCTGCTGCGCCGCCACCTGCCGGCGACCGACCCGATGACCGCCTACGCCGACCGCCTCGAGGCGCCGGCCCTCGGTGACCAGCTGCTGCGGGGCTACCTCAGCGGCTCGATCGACGTCGTGCTCCGGGTCGGCTCCGCGGAGCAGCCCCGCTTCGTCGTCGTCGACTACAAGACCAACCGGCTCGGCGCGGTGGGCGAGCCGCTCACCGCCGACGACTACGCCGGGCCCGAGCTGGCCGAGGCGATGCTGCACTCCCACTACCCGCTCCAGGCGCTGCTCTACTCCGCCGTGGTGCACCGCTACCTGCGGTGGCGGGTGCCCGGCTACGACCCCGAGCGGCACCTGGGTGGGGTGCTCTACCTCTACCTGCGCGGCATGTGCGGTCCCGAGACCCCCCGCACGGGCGACGTGCCGCACGGCGTCTTCAGCTGGCGCCCGCCCGCGGCGATGGTCGTCGAGCTGTCCGCGCTGCTGGCTGGAGGCTCCCGATGACCGCCGACCCGACCCCGGTGACCTGGGCCGACCCCGACGACCGGCAGCACGTGCGCTCGGCCTCGGGCCTGCTCGGGGGCTTCAACCACCCCGAGGTCCTCGCGGCCGCCGACGTCCACGTCGCCCGCCGGCTCGGTGGCCTGGTCGGCGAGCCCGACGAGCAGGTGCTGCTGGCCGCGGCGCTGGCGGTGCGCGCCGTGCGCCTGGGCTCGGTGTGCCTCGACCTCGCCGAGGTGCCGGCGCTGACGCCGCCGGAGGGCGGCGTACCCCCGTGGCCGGAGGCGCACGCGTGGCGCGAGGCCGTGGCGCGGAGCGCGCTCGTCAGCGAGCAGCTGGTGCGGCTCGCGGGTGACCGGCTCTACCTCGACCGATCCTGGCGCGAGGCGGCCCAGGTAGGCGACGCCCTGGTCGCCCGGGGGCGCCGGCGCGCCCCCGAGCCCGACCTGCC
>JBQGFI010000071.1:0-6500 GCA_052040065.1 Marmoricola sp. | reverse complement strand
ATGTCCTCGGCGGCCTTGATGCTCGGCACGAGCAGCTGGCGGGTGCCGTCGTCCTTGGGCAGGTCGATGGCCAGGCCGAGGTTGATGTGCGCGGGGGTGATCAGGGTGGGCTTGCCGTCGACGGTGTCGAAGCCGACGTTCATCTCCGGCATCGACCGCAGCGCCTTGACCAGCGCGAAGCCGATCAGGTGGGTGAAGGAGACCTTGCCGCCGCGTGCGCGGGCGAGGTGATTGTTGATGACGATGCGGTTGTCCCACAGCAGCTTGACCGGGACCGAGCGCACGCTCGTGGCCGTCGGCACCGTCAGGCTGGCGTCCATGTTGGCCGCCGTGCGGGCGGGGGCGCCCCTGAGCACGGTGTAGGTCGGCTCCGCCTTGGCCGGCGCGCTGTCGCCGTCGCTGCCGGAGTCGCCCGTGGCCGGGGACTTCGCGGTGGTGGGAGCCGACTTCTTCGGGGCCGCCTTGCGCTCGGCGGCCTTCGTGGCCGAGGAGCGGGTGTCGGCGGTGCTCGGCTTCGCCTTCTGCTCGGCCTTCTGCTCCGTCTGCTTCTGCTCGACCTTCTGCTCGGCCTTCTCCTGCACCGGCTCCTGCTCAGCCGCCTCGCTCTCGGTCCGTGCCTCGGAGGCGGCTCGCGGGGCCTCCTGCTCCGCGTCGGCGGCCTTGCTGACGCCGTTGCCGTTGCCGCCGGGGGCACCGTCCTTGTCGAAGAAGTCCCACCACACCTTGTCGACGCTGTCGGGGTCCTTGACGTAGCGCTCGTACATCTCCTCGACGAGCCACTCGTTGGCTCCGAATCCGGACAGTGCGGTGTCTTCGGATGAGTCCGGCACGGCTCGCTTCGCCTCTTCCAAGCAGGGGTGGATGACCCCGTCAAGGCTAGTCCCCCCGCGCAGGCGGGGGGAACCGCGGTCCGTACGCGGGCGTAGCCCTGAGCGCCTCGTGGCGAGAGGCGTCCCGCGATGTGGTCAGAAACGGACATTTTGGGAACTATCCGATGCGGTTTCCGTCCGCATATGCCAGGCTTGTCCTATTCACACCCGGGGGACGGACACTCAGGAGGAACCAGGATGCGGACCCACAACCTGCGTGACGGTGGCGGCGCTGCCCTGCGTCGTCTCGTCGTGACGCTCACGGCCACGCTGGTCGCGCTCGCCGGCCTCGCGGTCCCCGCGACGGTGACCGCCGCGCCGGCGCACGCCGGCTCCGGCGCGCGCGCCGTCAGCGCCGACTTCGACGCCCAGGTCGTCTACTGGACCAACGTGGTCCGCAAGCGCAACGGCCTCAAGCCGCTGCGGCCCCGTACCTGCATCGAGCGCTTCGCCTACCGGCACACCAAGCGCCTCGCCGCTCGCGACGCCTTCCACCACCAGGCGCTGCGCCCGGTGCTGAACAAGTGCGGCATGCGCACGGTGGGGGAGAACATCGCCTACCGGGCCCCCTCGCTCACGGGTCGGCAGGTCGTCCGGATGTGGCGGCTCTCGCCCGGCCACCGCGCCAACATGCTGGCCAAGAAGTACAAGTACATCGGCGTCGACGCCTTCCGCTCCTCGCGCACCGGCCGGGTGTACGCCGGCCAGGTCTTCGGGGGCTGAGACCCACGACTCCCGTGTCGACGGGCCCGCGGCGCAGTGCCGCGGGCCCGTCGGCTTTTGGTGCGTCGTGCCCGCTATGTGGGATTTCCTGCACCCCGGTGACCTGATCGAAACGGACATGGTCCAGAGTGCTCGGCGGCGTTCTCGCCCCCGAGACCCGCCGTGACCGTCACCGCCCGAGCAGAGGAGGAGCGCCACCCACGACACCGGAGTTGTCATGCACTTGCACGCGGGGGGCCCACGTCAGGAGTACCAACCACCATGTCGATCCTCGCCTCCACGCGTCCCCGGACCCGTGGCCTGCCTCGACTCGCCACCGTCGTCGTCGCGGCCCTCGCCGTCGTCGCCGCACTCGTCCCGGTCACCACGCTCACGACGCCGCCCGCGGAGGCGGCCTCCGGCGCCCGGAAGGTCAGCTCGAGCTTCGACCAGCAGGTCCTGCACTGGACCAACGTCGAGCGCAAGAAGCGCGGCCTGCGCCCGCTGCGCATGACCGAGTGCGTCAAGCGTTTCGCCTACCGCCACACCAAGCGGATGGCTGCGCGCGACCGGCTCTACCACCAGCAGCTGCGCCCCGTGATGCGCAAGTGCGACGCCCGCAGGGCCGCCGAGAACGTCGCCTGGGGACCCTCCGGCATGAGCGCGCGCTCGGTGGTCAAGCGCTGGATGAAGTCCTCGGGTCACCGCAGGAACATCCTGGCGCGACAGCACGGACGGATCGGCATCGACGCCTGGCGCTCCACCGACACCGGTCGCGTCTACGTCGCCCAGGTCTTCCGCGGCTGACGCACGCGGCGAGGTGCGGGGCGCCTCCGGCAGGATTCGAACCTGCGACACCTGGTACCGGAAACCAGTGCTCTATCCCCTGAGCTACGGAGGCCCGCGCCCCGGACGTGTCCGCGGCGCGACCCCGAACAGTACCGGGCACTCCGGCCGTCCCGGAAACCGGTGCCGCCGATACCCTGGGCCGGTGAATCCCCAGCAGCTGTCGGACGCCGTCGTCGAGGCCCTCACCACCCTCGTCGGGACGGGCGACCTCACCCTGCCCGACGGCGTGCCGGGGGAGGTGACGGTCGAGCGGCCGCGGCAGCGCAGCCACGGTGACTACGCCACCAACGTGGCGCTGCAGCTGGCCAAGAAGGCCGGGGTCGCCCCCCGCGCGCTGGCCGAGCAGCTGGCCGAGCAGCTGCGGGCGGCGCCCGGTGTCGCGGCGGTCGAGGTCGCTGGCCCGGGCTTCCTCAACATCAGCGTCGAGGCGGGCGCCCAGGGCCTGGTGGCGGCGACGGTGGTCGAGGCCGGCGCGGCGTACGGCAGCACCCAGGTCCTGGCGGGCCAGCGCTTCGACGTGGAGTTCATCTCCGCCAACCCCACCGGCCCGCTGCACCTCGGCCACACCCGGTGGGCGGTGGTCGGCGACGCCATCGGGCGGGTGCTGGCCGCGGCGGGCGCGGACGTGACGCGCGAGTTCTACATCAACGACCGCGGCAACCAGATGAACCTCTTCGGTGCCTCGCTCGAGGCGGCAGCCCTCGGCCTGCCCGTGCCCGACGACGGCTACCACGGGGCGTACGTCGCCGACCTCGCCCGCGAGGTGGTCGCGACCCAGCCGGGGATCCTGGAGCTGGAGGGCGACGAGCGCACCACCGCCTTCCGCGAGGCGGGCTACGCGCTGCAGCTGCGCGAGCAGCAGCAGCAGCTCGAGTCCTTCAACACCCACTTCGACGTGTGGTTCTCCGAGCGGCAGCTGCACGACGAGGGTGCGGTCGAGCACGCGCTGGAGGTGCTCGACAAGCAGGGCCACCTCTTCGAGGCCGACGGCGCGCTGTGGATGCGCACCAGCGAGTTCGGCGACGACAAGGACCGCGTGCTGCGGCGCAGCAACGGCGAGCTGACCTACTTCGCCTCCGACGCGGCGTACTACGTCAACAAGCGGGAGCGCGGCTTCGACGTGTGCCTCTACCTGCTCGGCGCCGACCACCACGGCTACGTCGGGCGGCTCAAGGCCATGGTCGCCTGCGCCGGCGACGACCCCGAGCGCAACATCGAGGTGCCGATCGGCCAGCTGGTCAAGATCGTGCGCGGGGGCGAGGAGGTCCGCCTGTCGAAGCGGGCCGGCACCATCGTGACCCTCGGCGAGCTCGTCGACCTGATCGGCGTCGACGCGCTGCGCTACTCGCTGGCGCGCTACCCGGCCGACTCGCCGCTGACGCTCGACATCGAGCAGATCACCCGGCAGTCCAGCGACAACCCGGTCTTCACCGTGCAGTACGCCCACGCCCGGGTCGCCAGCCTGCTGCGCAACGCGACCGACCTCGGCGTCGAGGCCGCCTCGCACCCCGAGCTGCTCGACCACGAGAAGGAGGGCGAGCTGCTGCGCGCGCTCGCCGACTTCCCCCAGGTGGTCGCCAGCGCGGCCGACCTGCGCGAGCCGCACCGCGTGGCCCGCTACCTGGAGTCGCTGGCCGGCACCTACCACCGCTTCTACGACAGCTGCCGGGTGCTGCCCAAGGGCGACGAGGAGACCACCGACCTGCACCGAGCGCGGCTGCTGCTGGTGCAGGCGACCCGCACGGTGCTCGCCAACGGTCTCGACCTGCTGGGCGTCAGCGCGCCCGACCGGATGTAGCAGCCTCCCAGGCCACCTCGACGGCGGCCGGCTTGCGGAAGACCAGCCCGGTGGGGGGCTCCGCCCGCACCAGGCGTACGCCGGCCAGCGCGGCGACCGCCTGCACCGCCACCCGGGCCTCGAGCCGGGCCAGGTCCATCGCCAGGCAAGTGTGCGGCCCGCGGGCGAAGGCCAGCTGGTCGCGCAGGCGTGGTCGGCGCGGGTCGAAGCGGTCGGGGTCGGCGAAGACCGCGGGGTCGCGGTTGGCGCCCGCCAACGACACCCTCACCAGGTCGCCGCGCGCCACCGCGGCCCCGTGCAGCACGACGTCGTGGACGGCGTAGCGGTCGACCACGGCGGCTGCCGGCTCCAGGCGCAGCGACTCCTCGACCACGGCCGCCGCGGCGCCCGCGTCGTCCCGCACGAGGTCGAGCACGCCCGGCTCGGCGAGCAGGTGCGCCACGGCGCTGAGGATCATCCCCTCGGAGGTCTCGATGCCGCCGAAGAGCATCACGGCGGCGTCGGAGACCACCTCCGCCGGTGACAGCGTCGCCCCGGCCCCGCGCAGCACGCTGTCGCGTCCGGTGCTGCGCTGCAGCTGCGCGGCCAGGTCGGCCATGGCGGCGTCCGCGGCCGGCGCCGGCTCGCGACCGGCGCTGAGCGCGGAGACGGCGTCGACCAGGGCGGCGTACCACCCCAGCAGGGTGTCGGCGTCGACGTCGACGAGGTCGAGCACGCGCGCCATCACCCGCACCGAGAGCGGCCCGGCGAGGGTGGGTCGCAGGTCGGCGGAGCCGAGCGGCCGCACCCGGTCGAGCAGCTCCTCGGCCAGCCCGCGCGCGGCCTCGCCGTAGGCCTGCTCCACCCGGCTCGGCCGGTACGCCGCCGCGAAGGGCCGGCGGTGGCGGCGGTGCTCCGCGCCGTCGGTGGAGAGCATGCTCGGGCCGACCACCCGGGCGGTGCTGAAGCGCGGGTCGTCGACGGTGAAGGTCCCGGCGTCGCGCATCACCTCGACCGCCGCGGCGTGGCCGGTCACCAGCCACCCGTCCACGTCGTCGACCCACGCGACGGGAGCCGAGGCACGCAGCACGGCGAGGTGGTCGGCGGCGTCGGCTCCCGCCAGCTGCTCGGCGCTCGGTCCACGTGCCGTCACCCGCGCAGTCAACCCCATGCTCGTCGCTACGCTGGCCGGGTGCGTGCACACGAAGCCGGATGGGCCCACGCGGCCGTCTCCGTCAGGGGTCCCGCGTGGCTGCGCGACCCGTCCGACGTCAACGTGCTGGTCCCGCAGCTGTGGTCGACGACGGCGCACAAGGTCGACGGCGTGCTGCACGTCGGCGGTGTCGCCCTGCCCGACCTGGTCGCCGAGCACGGGTCGCCGGCGTACGTGCTGGACGAGGTCGACTTCCGCAGCCGGGCCGGCGCCTTCCGCGACGCCTTCGCGGGCTTCGACGTCTTCTACGCCGGCAAGGCCTTCCTGTGCTCGCAGGTCGCCCGGTGGGTCGACGAGGAGGGTCTCCACCTCGACGTCTGCACCGCGGGCGAGCTGGCGGTCGCGGAGCGCGCGGGCTTCCCGATGGAGCGGGTCGGCTTCCACGGCAACAACAAGTCCGACGCCGAGCTGCGCGCCGCGCTCGAGCTCGAGGTGGGCCGCATCGTCGTCGACTCCTTCCAGGAGATCGCGCGGCTCGAGCGGCTGACCGCGCAGACGGGGCGGCGGGCGCGCGTCATGGTGCGGGTGACGGCCGGCGTCGAGGCCCACACCCACGAGTACATCGCCACCGCCCACGAGGACCAGAAGTTCGGCTTCTCCATCAGCAGCGGCGACGCGCTCGCCGCCGTGCGCCAGGTGCAGGACGCCTCCGGGCTCGAGCTGCTGGGGCTGCACTCCCACATCGGCTCGCAGATCTTCGACTCCTCCGGCTTCGAGGTCGCCGCCCGGCGGGTGCTCGCGCTTCACCATCAGGTCTCCGAGGAGCTCGGGGTGCAGCTGCCCGAGATGGACCTCGGTGGCGGCTTCGGCATCGCCTACACCACCCAGGACGACCCGTCCGACCCCGCGCAGCTGGCCACGGAGATGCGCAAGATCGTCGACGACGAGTGCCGCGCCCGCGGGCTGGAGGTGCCGCGGCTCTCCATCGAGCCCGGACGCGCGAGCGTCGGCCCGGCCGTCTGCACGGTCTCCGAGGTCGGCACCGTCAAGGCGGTCGAGCTCGACGGCGGCGCCGTGCGCACCTACGTCTCGGTCGACGGCGGCATGAGCGACAACATCCGCACCGCGCTGTACGACGCCGACTACTCCT
>JBQGFI010000070.1:0-1687 GCA_052040065.1 Marmoricola sp. | reverse complement strand
GGCCGACGTCGCCGACCAGCGCGTGGTCGACCGGCGTACGCCGCCCGACGTGCGCGCCGCGGTCGTCGAGCTGCACCGTCGTCTTCCCCTCGGGCAGGAAGTCGCGGTAGGGGAAGTCGGTGCCGAGCAGCACCAGGGTGTCGCAGGCCGCGAAGGCCTCCGCCGTGGCCGGGTTGCCGATCAGCCCGGACTGGCCGACCTCGTAGGGGTTGTCCTCGTCGTAGTCGTCCTTGGCCTTCAGGCTGACCACCATGGGCGCCTGCAGCCGCGCCGCGAGCTCGAGCACCTCGGTCCGGGCGTGACGCGCTCCCTGGCCCACGAGCAGCGTGACGCGCTCGGCCGCGTCGAGCACCGAGGCCAGGGCGCGCACGTCGCGCGGGTCGGCCGCCACGGCCGGCGCGGGCCGCACGAAGCGCGGGACCCGCGCAGCCTCGACCTCGAGGGAGCCGACGTCGCCCGGCACCGACAGCACCGCGACACCGCGCCGCGACAGGGCGGCGTTGACGGCCTCCTCCAGCACGTGCGGCAGCTGCTCGGGGCTGGTGAGGGTGGTGCGGTAGACCGCGACGTCGGCGAAGACCGCGTCGTTGTCGACCTCCTGGAAGAAGTCGGTGCCCAGGTCCTCGCGCGGCACCTGGCCGCAGATCGCCAGCACGGGCGTGCGGCTCTTCTTGGCGTCGTAGAGGCCGTTGAGCAGGTGCAGCGACCCCGGGCCCACGGTGCCCATGCACACCGCCAGGTCGTCGGTCAGCTGCGACTGCGCGCTCGCGGCGAAGGCGCCGACCTCCTCGTGGCGCACCCCGATCCACTCGAGCCGGTCCTCGCGGCGGATGGCGTCGGTGAAGGGGTTCAGGGCGTCGCCCACGACTCCCCACACCGTGCGCACGCCGTGCTCGGCGACGGCGGTGACGATCAGGTCGGCGACGGTGCTCACGGGGATCCTCCGGGGGACGACGGGACGGGGCACCCCAGGACTACCCAGAAGAGCGCCCGACCCCACGCGACCGCCGGTGCTCCTCCGCCGCCGCGGGCGGCGTGCGTGGATTATGTGGCGACCACGCCTCGCTGGTATCTTCGGTGGCTGTGTGTCCGGCTCTCCCGGACCCCCTGACTTCCACAGCGCAGCAGCGCTGAGTCCCGTCCCGCAACCGAAAGAGCGAGCCTGCCGTGGCGAACATCAAGTCCCAGATCAAGCGCAACAAGCAGAACCTCGTCGCGCACGAACGCAACAAGTCGGTCAAGAGCGGCCTGAAGACCGCGATCCGCAAGTTCCGCGAGGCGGCCGAGGCCGGCGACGCCGACAAGGCCAAGGTCCTCGCCGCCGACGCCGGCAAGAAGCTCGACAAGGCCGCCAGCAAGGGCGTCATCCACAAGAACCAGGCGGCCAACCGCAAGTCCTCGATCGCCAAGCAGGCCGCGTCGCTCTGAGCCCCGCCTGACCGATCCGCACGGCGTCGACCCCTCCGGGTCGGCGCCGTTCGCGTCTCCGGACGACGGTCGCGGACCGGACACCGCCCGGCGAGCGCGCCGCTAGGACGACTGCCGGGCCGTGCTGACGGTGATCACCGCACGCTCCAGCGCGTAGGCCGGGTCGCTCGCCTGGCCCTTGATGTCGGCGTCGGCCCGGGCGACGACCCGGATCGCGCGACCGACCGACTCCGGGTCCCAACCGCGGGCCTGGCTGCGC
>JBQGFI010000069.1:0-2820 GCA_052040065.1 Marmoricola sp. | reverse complement strand
CGCTCATGCCGCTTTCAGGCGAGGTTTCGCGACTTCGCCTGTCGCGACCGACGTGTGCCCGATACTCGACCCTGTGCACGGTGATCGAGCTGATCGGTTTCTCGTCGGTCTTTTTCTCGGCCTGATCGTGACGGAGCAGCTGGCCTTGCTGTTGGCGGCATGGCCAGAACCCGACCTGCGCTCCTCTGTCTGCGACTTCCCCAACGAGTGCCTTGAGGACATCGCGGCTCGGTTCACCATCGCGCGCTGGATCTGGGTTGGCGGCCTGTTGGCAGGAGCCGCTGGCGTTATCACTTTGGCACGGGTGCCCGGCCGGACGGTCACAGCCTTGCTGACCGCGCTCGCGCTCCTCGGGCTCGGCGCGGCAGGACTGCTGACGCCTGTTGTGCGAGGCGCTGACGCAATCACCTACGACAGGTACTCGAACGTCTCTGTCCTCACTCTCAGCTACGTCGTCGCACTAACGACTCTCACCATTTCTGCACTGATGGTGGCTTCGGACCTGGGCGCGCCCCGCCGGCTCCGCCCCGGTTTTTCAGCAGCGCGCATGTGACCGCTCATGCCGCTGTCGGCGCACGCCGAGTCCCCGTCGACGACACCGAGAGCGCTGTCAGACCCTCCACCTATCATCGAACACATGTTCGAAGAAGCGTCGACCGGCACCGCCCAGCACCCCATCCAGCGGTGTGCGGAGCTCGTCGGGCGCGCGCTCGACGAGGTGACGGAGGTCGACCCTCTCTACATGTCACCCGAGGAGAAGCAGGCGGCGCTGCTGAGTCTCCAGCGCGACCTCGACCGGCTGGCTGAGCTCCAGCTGCGGGTGCTCGCCACCGCCGACGACGTGGCGAAGGCGACGGGTGCCCGTGATGCGGGCAGCTGGCTGGCCACCAGTGCCGGCCTCGACCGACCGGAGGGACAACGCCGGCGCCGCCTCGCGCTCGCGATGCGCGACACCCAACCGCTGCTCGCCGACGCCCTCCGCGGGGGATCGGTGACGGTCGACCAGGCCCACGTCATCCGGCGTGCGGTCGAGCAGCTGCCCGACGACCTCGACCCCGCGATCCACGAGCAGGCCCTCAAGCAGCTGATCGCCGATGCGGCTGACCACAGTCCACGCCAGCTGCGCCGCCTCGGGCGCAAGATCCTCGAGGTCGTCGCCCCCGAGGTCGCCGAGGAGCACGAGCGCAAGCTCGTCGAGCGCGAGGAGGCCCGTGCCCGGCGCCTCACGTGGCTCACCGTCCGCGACCTCGGCGACGGCACCTCGACGATCCGCGGTCGCCTCTCCACGGCAGCCGCCGGACGCCTCCGCACCTACCTCGACGCCATCGCCTCACCACGGCGGGACAACGACGAGGCGCGCGCCGCCGACCGGGCGCCGTACGACGTGCGGATGGGCCGCGCCTTCACCCACCTGCTCGAGCAGTGGGACCCGACCCGGCTCCCGGTCCACGGAGGCGCCGCGACCACCGTCGTGGTGACGATCGACCTCGAGTCCCTCCGCGAAGGGCTCGGGGTAGCCACCACCTCCTCCGGCGAGGTGATCAGCGCCGGCGAAGCACGCCGCCTCGCCTGCTCGGCCGGCCTCGTGCCCCTCGTCCTCGGCGGCAAGAGCGAGGTGCTCGACCTCGGGCGGTCACGGCGGCTCTTCAGCCCGGCCCAGCGCAAGGCGATGGTCGTACGCGACCAGCACTGCCGCGTCGAGGGGTGTGACGTGCCAGCGGCATGGTGCGAGGCCCACCACCGACACCCCTGGTCGGCCGGCGGACGCACCGACCTCGCCGACGGGATCCTGCTCTGCTCCTGGCACCACCACCGGGTGCACGATCCGATCTACCGCCACCGGCTCCGGCCCGACGGCAGCCTGACCCTCCACCGGAGGACATAGGCCGACACCCATCCCCACAGCCCGTCGCACCGAACACCACCCATGCGACAGCGACTGCAGTACGCGTTCTTCGGGATCCTCAGCGCCCTGGTGGGGATCGCGGCCGGCCACCTGGTGGCGGCGTTCGTCAACCCCGCCTCCTCCCCGGTGCTCGCCATCGGCTCGACGGTCATCGACCTGACCCCGACGCCGGTCAAGGAGTGGGCGGTCGCCCAGTTCGGCACCGCAGACAAGCCGATCCTGGTCGGGTCGGTGTCGGCCGGCGCGCTGCTGCTCGCGGCCGTCGGCGGCGTGCTCGCGCGGCGGCGGTTCGGCCTCGGCGCGCTCGTGCTGGTCGGCCTCGTCGCGCTCACCGGCCTGGCGGCCGTGCTGCGGCCCACCGCCGGTCCCCTGGACGCCGTCCCCGCCCTCGCCACCGCCCTCGCCGGTGTCGGCGCGTTGTGGTGGTTGACCACCGCGGCCGCCGGCCCGGGCCTGTTCAGCAACGAGCAGGCGGAGGAGGAGCCGCAGGGCATGCCGTCGCGACGCGGGGTGCTGATCGCGGCCGGTGCGCTGGCTGCGGCCGCGGCGGTGATGGGCGGGGTCGGCCGGTGGGTGACGAGCCTGCGCACCGATCCGTCCCAGGTGGCGATCCCCGAGCCGACCGACGCGGCCGGGGCGTTTCCCCAGGGCCTCGAGGGGAAGTACGAGGGCATCTCGCCGTTCCAGACCCCCAACGCCGACTTCTACCGGATCGACACCCGACTCAGCCTGCCGACCGTCGACATCGACGACTGGACGCTCACGATCGACGGCGACGTCGACCAGCAGGTCACGCTGACCTTCGACGAGCTCACCGCGATGGACAACATCGAGCGCGACATCACGCTCACGTGCGTCTCCAACGACGTCGGCGGGCCCTACGTCGGCGGCGCCCGCTGGCTCGGCGTGAAGCT
>JBQGFI010000068.1:0-3162 GCA_052040065.1 Marmoricola sp. | reverse complement strand
AGACCGGAATCCGGCCCTCGCACATCAGCTCCCACAACCGCGGCAGGCGGAAGGCGAGCTCGAGGGTGTCGCCGAGCAGCTGCTGGGCGTGCTCGACCGGACGTCCCAGCGCCGCGGCCAGCTCGAGCGGAGCGGCCGCCGCCACCAGCGGCGCGCCGTCACCGGCCAGCGGCACCGGACCACCGACGCCGTCGCCCAGCACCAGTCCGTCGTCACCCCACCCGGCGTAGGCGGCACCCTCGGCGGCGGGGTGGAGCCGCGCCCACTGCAGCGCGAGACGCAGCTGGCGGACCTGGGCCTCCTGCTCCTCAGCGCGGGCCTCGACCATGACGTCGAGGACCTGCCGCTTGGGGAGGTGGGGGCTGGGCTCCATGCATGAATTCTACGACCGCGCAAGCACGAATAGAACAAGTGTTCGAGGATCTGTGGAGAACTTCCCGGGTGCGGGCGTGGGTGCGTACGGGCCCTTCGAGGCTCGCTGGCGCTCGCACCTCAGGGACCCGAAGGCACGGGGTGGTCGAGGAAGGCGCGCAGCGCATGTCTCGAGACCCGGTGGGCCGGCGGCGTACGGGGGTCTCGAGACGGTTGCTGCGCAACCTCCTCGACCACCCGGGCGGGGTGGGTCGGTGGGGTGCGGCGTGCCCTTCGAGGCTCGCTGGCGCTCGCACCTCAGGGACCCGGGGTTGCTGGCGCCCGCACCTTCGGGACCGGGGGCGACGGGGTGGGTCAGGTGGGGGTCCAGCACCAGCCGTAGCGCTGGCCGGCGTCCCACTGGGCGCGGGTGGGCCACTCGAAGGCCCAGGTGAGCTCGAGGGAGCCGCCGGAGGCGTCGGAGGCGAGGTCCTGGCAGGTGCTGTCGGCCTGGTCGGTGACGCCCTCGTCGAGGAAGCGGGCGTCGGCGGGGAGCTCGACGACGTCGAGGGCGCGCCAGGAGTGGCGCTGGCCGCAGGCGACCCGCTCGAAGTCGTCGGCGGCGGGGGAGGCGGTGCCGCAGGTGCCGTAGGTGTCGAGGGCGCCCTCGCGGTCGAGCATCCCGCGGAAGCGCGCCGGCAGGGGGAGCAGCCGCTCCTCGGAGCCCACGGCGACCACGTCGCAGCGCACCCAGTCGGCGCCGGCCTGCACCTGCTCGTCGGAGGGGGTGAACCACACCACCTGCAGCCGCGAGAGGCGCTGCGCGGTCTGGTCACCACCGGCACGCGCCAGCAGCGCGCGCGGGCAGGTCTCGGCGAGCCGGCGCTGCGCGGCGGGGGAGTCGACGGCGAGCAGGTGCCCGTCGTCGACGAGGTCGAGGGGGCGGACCGCGACGGTGACCGAGGTGTGCCGCTCGGTGCAGTCGACCGCGGCGTCCTCGTCGGCGGTGGGGCGAGCCGCGGCGTCGAGGCTGATCCGGTGGCACTCGCCCGCCCGGGGCGGCGGGTCGGGCTCGGGTGCCTGGCTGGGGGTCGCCGACGTGGAGGCGCTCGGCGTCTCCTCGCCCCCGCCCGTGCACCCCGTGAGCAGCAGCAGGACCGCCAGCAGTGCCGCCAGCGGTCCCGCCGTCCTGCGCATCGGTCGCTCCCTCACTGCCTCGCCCAGCACACCGACCTCCGGTTGCCCGCCTGCCACTCCGCCTCGCGGAACCAGGTGTAGCCGAACTCGTACTCCACCGGGTAGTTCAACCAGGCCACCACCGAGTCGGAGCAGAAGTCACGCGAGCGCACCTGGACCTCGCGGTCCCCGGGGTAGGGGTCGTCGGGACCCCCGAGCTTGATGGTGGTGACCGCCCGCCAGTCGTGCTCCTCCGAGCACGGCACCTTCTCCGAGCCGGCCACGGTCGCGCCGCGGGCGCAGGTGAGCCACTCCTGGGGTGGCTCCGCCCGGAAGAGGCCCTCGACCGTCTCGGGCAGCGGCCGGTACGTCGTCGCGTCGTCGCGCCCGCCGAGCACGTCGCAGCGGTACCAGCGGCGGCCGTCCTCCCAGGCGGACTCGCTGGGGCGGAACCACGCCCAGCTCAGCTGGACCCGCATCGCGAGGCTCTCGTCGGCGGAGAGGAAGCGCTCGAAGGCGCGCTGGCAGCGAGGGTGGATCCAGCGGCCGAGCGCGGGGTCCTCACGGTCGCTGCCCAGCTCCTCCGGCAGCGTGCCGACGGCGAAGGTCTGTGCGGTGTGCTCCTCGCTGCACGGCACGGGTGGGGCGTCGGTGCTGGGCTGCGCGACGTCGTCGGGGGTCAGCACGTGGCACTCGCCGAGCTCGGGCACGCGGTCCGGTGGCGCCTCGGACTCGGGGCGCAGCGGCGCGGAGGAGCAGGCCGTGAGCACCAGCGCCGCCAGCAGCGGGCCGACGCGGAGCGCCGGGGGGA
Organism: Marmoricola sp.; assembly: GCA_052040065.1. Lineage (GTDB taxonomy): Bacteria > Actinomycetota > Actinomycetes > Propionibacteriales > Nocardioidaceae > Marmoricola. Next base: position 824 of record JBQGFI010000068.1, on the reverse strand, counting down.
GGGTCAGCCCACGCAGGGTCGTGCCGGACAGCGTTCCCCCTCAGCCGGTGAGCAGTGCGGCGATCGTAGCGCCGAGCTCGTGCGCGCGGGTGCAGTCGGCCTCGGCGACCTCACCGACGACGCCGACCACCTCGAAGGCCTGCCGCCAGCCCAGCGCCCCGGTCACCGACTGCACCGAGCGGACGGCGCCGGTGAGGTCGTGGCGACCGTGCAGGTAGAGGCCGTACGGGCGGCCCGCGGTCGAGCCGCCCTCGGTCGGACCGTCCGCCGGGCCCCCGTCACCTCCCAGCGCGCCACCGACCTGCAGGAAGGTGCTGTCGAAGACGTGCTTGAGCGCGCCGCTCATGTAGCCGAAGTTGGCCGGCGTGCCCAGCAGGTAGCCGTCGGCCGCCAGCAGGTCCTCGTGGTCGGCCTCGCCTCGCGCGAAGGCCAGCGCCTCGACCGCCCGCACCTCGACCTCGGCGCCGGGGGAGAGGTCCGCGTGCACGGCGTCGTCGAGGCACCCGGCGAGCACCGCGTCGGTCAGCGCGCGCGTCGCCGCGGTCGGGGAGTGGTGGACCAGGAGCAGCCGTGGCACAGCTCGATGATGCACCTCTCTAGACCACGCGAGGGGGTCCGGCGTCCGCTGAGGGGATCGCGGGCGCGTCGCGCTTAGGCTCGACGGGACCGACGGAACAGACGACCTGGGAGGCAGATCGTGGTCCAGCGACGTTTGTCTCCGGCGCCCGCGGGGAGGCTGGCTCCGGCCGTCACCGCCGGCGCGCCCACCACGACTCCCGTGGCAGGCTGACGATCCGTTGGACCTCCTCCGTGGCGCCCCGGAC
>JBQGFI010000067.1:0-10366 GCA_052040065.1 Marmoricola sp. | reverse complement strand
CCGCGGCGTTGGCGGCGTACTCCTCGGCGTGCTCGGGGTCGACCTCGGCGAGGCGCTCCGAGACCGCGGCGCCCACGTCGGCCATGCGGGCGGGGTCCTGCCAGAAGTGGGGGTCGACGTCGCCGTGGTCGTGCTCGTGCTCCTCCTCGGCGTGCTCCTCGCCCTCGTGGGCGTGCTCGTCCCCGGCGTGCTCCTCGTCCTCGTGGGCGTGGTCGTCCCCGGCGTGGTCGTCCCCGGCGTGGTCGTCCCCGGCGTGGTCGTCGTCGAGGGGGAGCAGGTCGACGACCTCGGCGGCGTCGACGGTCTCGCCCGAGGCGTTCTGCTCGATGCTGTCGTCGACGGCGGCCTGGAAGCCGGCCTCGTAGACCAGCACGTCGGCCTCGGCGATCTCGGCGGTCTGGCGGGGCGCGAGCTCCAGGTCGTGCGGCTCGCCACCCGGCTGGGTGAGGCTGCCGACGTCGGCGCGGTCGCCCGCCACCCGCTGGGCGACGTACTGCAGCGGGTAGAACGACGCGACGACCTGCAGGTCGCCGCCCGCCTCGGTGCTGCCGGCGGCGTCGTTGGAGAGCGCGGTGCAGCCGCTCGCGGTCACGGTCAGGAGGGCGCTGGTCGCGAGGGCGGCGAGGGTGCGGGGCGTGGGCATGACAACGATTCTCAAGGCGAGTGAGAATCGTTGTCAAATTGGCGTCGTCCCCCCGGCCGCCTAGGGTCCGCAGGGTGCTCGTCGTCACCCGCTACCGCGTCCCCGAGGCCGAGGCGGAGCAGTTCCGCGACGAGCTGCGCGAGGCCCACGCGGTGCTGGCCGCCCAGCGCGGCTACGAGGACGGGCGGGTCGGCCGCAACGTCGACGACCCCACGCTGTGGACGATGGTCACCTGGTGGCGCGACGTCGGCAGCTACCGGCGTGCGCTCTCCTCCTACGACGTGAAGCTGCGGGCGGTGCCGCTGCTCGGCCGCGCCCTCGACGAGCCCTCGGCGTACGAGGGTCTCGACGGCGACCTCAACCGCGACCTGCCCCGCACCACCTGAAGGCCCCGGCCCGACCCGGGTCACCGGAGCCGGCCGCCACCCGCTCGCTAGGGTTGGCGCTCGTGTCCGCAGCCAGCGGGCACGGACCCGACACCCAGGAGCCTCCTCGTGGCCAAGCCGCCTCCCTCGACCGTCGACCACGTCGTCTCCCTCGCCAAGCGGCGCGGGTTCGTCTTCCCGTGCGGCGAGATCTACGGCGGCACCCGCTCCGCGTGGGACTACGGGCCGCTCGGCGTCGAGCTGAAGGACAACATCAAGCGGCAGTGGTGGCGCTCGACGGTGCAGGCGCGCGAGGACGTCGTCGGCCTCGACTCCAGCGTGATCCTGCCCCGCGAGACCTGGGAGGCCTCGGGCCACGTCGCGACCTTCTCCGACCCGCTCACCGAGTGCCAGTCGTGCCACAAGCGCTTCCGCGCCGACCACCTCCAGGAGGAGGTCGCCGAGAAGAAGGGCCTCGCGAGCCCCGACGAGGTCGTGCTCGCCGACCTGGCGTGCCCCAACTGCGGGGTGCGCGGCGCGTGGACCGAGCCGCGGCAGTTCTCCGGGCTGCTCAAGACCTACCTCGGCGTGGTCGAGGACGAGTCCGGGCTGCACTACCTGCGGCCCGAGACCGCCCAGGGCATCTTCTTGAACTTCGCCAACGTCGTGACCAGCGCGCGCCGCAAGCCGCCCTTCGGCATCGCGCAGATCGGCAAGAGCTTCCGCAACGAGATCACGCCCGGCAACTTCATCTTCCGCACCCGCGAGTTCGAGCAGATGGAGATGGAGTTCTTCGTCAAGCCGGGCGAGGACGAGGAGTGGCACCAGTACTGGATCGACGAGCGCACCCGCTGGTACGTCGACCTCGGCATCGACAAGGACAACCTGCGGCACTACGAGCACCCGCAGGAGAAGCTCTCCCACTACTCCAAGCGCACCGTCGACATCGAGTACCGCTTCAAGTTCGCGGGCTCGGAGTGGGGTGAGCTCGAGGGCATCGCCAACCGCACCGACTTCGACCTCTCCACCCACGCGAAGGCCTCCGGCCAGGACCTCTCGTACTTCGACCAGGCGGCCGGCGAGCGCTACGTGCCCTACGTGATCGAGCCCGCGGCCGGGCTCTCGCGCAGCCTGATGACCTTCCTGGTCGACGCCTACACCGAGGACGAGGCGCCCAACACCAAGGGCGGCGTCGACAAGCGCACCGTGCTGCGCCTGGACCCGCGCCTGGCCCCGGTCAAGGTCGCCGTGCTGCCGCTCTCGCGCAACGAGGCGCTCACCCCCAAGGCGCGCGACCTCGCCACCGAGCTGCGCACGCTGTGGAACGTCGAGTTCGACGACGCCGGCGCGATCGGCCGGCGCTACCGCCGCCAGGACGAGATCGGGACGCCGTACTGCGTGACCGTCGACTTCGACACCGTCGAGGACGGCGCCGTCACGGTGCGCGAGCGCGACTCGATGAGCCAGGAGCGGATCAGCATCGAGGGTCTGCGCACCTGGCTCGCGGAGCGGCTCGTCGGCTGCTGAGCCCGCGTTTCGTCCCTTCCCGGGCGTCTCGGACGGGCATGATGACGGCGTGCTCGCCCGTCGCTCCCGTGCCTCCGTCCTCGCGGCCCCGCTCGCCGCGGTGCTGCTGCTCGCGCTCGGCGCGTGCGGCGGTGACGACGAGGCGGACGGCGACGCCGGCGCCACGGCCTCCGCGTCGCCGAGCGTGGCCCTGCCCACGGGTGACGTCGAGGTGCCCGAGGGCGTCGAGCTGACCCCGGCGGGCACAGCGCTCGACTTCGGCGAGACCGCCACCGTGGCCTACCAGGCGGGTGACGCCGGCTCCGTCGTCGAGCTCACCGTCGTCGCCGCGCAGACCGCCAGGATCCGCGACCTGGCCGCCTACCAGCTCGACGAGGCGACCCGGAAGGCCACGCCGTACTACGTGCGGGTCAAGGTCGCCAACGTCGGCAGCGGCCAGCTCGGCCGCCGGGCGGTGCCGCTCTTCGCCGTCGACGGCCGCAACACCCTGGTGCAGCCCTCGACCTTCACCACGCCCTTCGAGCGCTGCCCCTCCCGGCCGCTGCCGCGCCGCTTCGGGCCCGGTGCCGAGACCACCACCTGCCTGGTCTACCTGCTGCCCGACGGCGGCTCGCTGGAGGCGCTGAGCTACCGCCCGCTGCAGAGCTTCGAGCCGATCACCTGGGCCGGCGAGGTCAGGCCACGTCGCTGACGCCGTCTCGTCGTGCCGCGGGGCGGTGCGGGACAATGGGGACGTGACGTTGCAGCTGGGCTCCCTGGAGGTGCCGGTCCCGGTGGTGCTGGCCCCGATGGCCGGCATCACCAACGCGGCCTACCGTCGGCTGTGCGCCGAGCAGGGTGCCGGTCTCTACGTGTGCGAGATGATCACCAGCCGCGGGCTCGTCGAGGGCGACGAGACCACCCGGCGGATGCTGGTCTTCGACGAGCGCGAGACGGTGCGCTCGGTGCAGCTCTACGGCACCGACCCGGCGTACGTCGGCAAGGCCACCGAGATCCTGTGCAGCGAGTACGGGGTGGCGCACGTCGACCTCAACTTCGGCTGCCCGGTGCCCAAGGTCACCCGCAAGGGCGGTGGCGCGGCGCTCCCGTGGAAGCGCCGGCTGCTGGCGGAGGTCCTCGACGCCGCCGTCGCGGCAGGCGCCCGGCACGGCGTGCCGGTGACGATGAAGACGCGCAAGGGCATCGACGAGGACCACCTGACCTACCTCGACGCCGGACGCATCGCCCAGGAGGCCGGCTGCGCCGCCATCGCGCTGCACGGCCGCACGGCGCTGCAGGGCTACTCCGGCACCGCCGACTGGGGCGCGATCGCCCGGCTCGTCGAGCACGTCGACATCCCGGTGCTCGGCAACGGTGACGTCTGGGAGGCCGCCGACGCGCTGCGCATGGTCGAGCAGACCGGTGCGGCCGGCGTGGTCGTCGGACGCGGCTGCCTGGGCCGGCCCTGGCTCTTCCGCGACCTGGCGGCCGCCTTCCGCGGGGAGCAGGTCGCGACCCTGCCGACGCTCGGCGAGGTGCGGGAGATGATGCGGCGCCACGCCGAGCTGCTGGTCGAGCACATGGGCGAGGAGCGCGGCTGCAAGGAGTTCCGCAAGCACGTCACCTGGTACCTCAAGGGCTTCCCGGCCGGCGGCGACCTGCGCCGGGCGCTGGCCCTGGTGAGCACCCTCGCGGAGCTCGACGAGCGGCTCCAGCAGCTGGACCCGACGGCGCCGTTCCCCGTGCTCGAGCTCGGGACGCCGCGGGGTCGCCAGGGTGGTCCACGGCGCAGCGTGGCGCTGCCCGAGGGCTGGCTCGACGACACCGACGGCACCGCGTGCGTCGTCCGGGAGGACGCCTCGGAGACCAGCGGCGGCTGAGCGTCGTACGCCGCCGGGGAGCCGGTGTGGCGTCGCCCACAGGGGCGGGGTCGATTTCGGCGCCGGCCCGCAGGTGTGGCAGAGTCGACGGCTGGTCGGTGGGCTGCCCGCGGGTCCGCGTGTGCGCGGCCGCCGTCCTCCACCCGGTCTCGGGGGTTCCGGGTGAGGACCGACGGAGCCCCGCCGACCGTGCCCTGACCCCGACGACAGGACCGACCCGTGCCCCGAGGCCGCCGTTCCCTGCACCGTGCCCTGCTCTCCGCCACGCCCCGCTCCACCCGCGCCCGCGTCGCTGCCGCCACCGGCGCCGCCGTCCTGACCGCGACCGCGGTCGGCATCGGCGTCCTCGCGCCGGCACCCGCCTCGACGCCGGCCTCGACCGCGGCGTCCGCGCCCCAGGCGCAGGGCTCCCTCGCCGACGCGGCCGCCGTCGCCGAGCTGGCCGACGAGGAGCGCAGCATCGGCACCTCCCGCTCCGTCGTGCGCCGTCCGGCCCTGGAGCCGCGGGTGCCGAAGGTCGAGCGGAAGCTGTGGACCACGGCGCCGCTGAAGCTGCGGGTGCAGCCCCGCGAGCAGTCCCGCGACCGCGGCACCTTCCCCGACGACGAGCGCATCGGCGTCACCGGTGAGCGCAAGAACGGCTACGCCCAGGTGGTCGTCGAGGGCCAGGCCCGCTGGGTCACCGCCGAGTACCTCAGCAAGGAGAAGCAGGAGGAGCCGGAGACCGGCGCCGCGGCCGGCGTCAACACCGCTCCCTGCGCCAACGGCGCCGTGGCCTCCGGCGGGCTACAGCCCCGCGCGCAGACGGTGATGAACGCCGTGTGCAACGCCTTCCCCGACATCACCACCTACGGCGGCGCCGCCGGTCGCGGGGAGCACGGCACCGGCCTCGCGATCGACGTGATGGTCTCGGGCGCCCGCGGCGACCAGGTCAAGGACTTCCTCTACGCCAACCGCGCCCAGTTCGGGCTCTCCAACATCATCTGGGCCCAGACCATCTGGTCGGCCCAGCGTGGCGGCGAGGGCTTCCGGGGCATGGAGGACCGCGGCTCGAGCACGGCCAACCACTTCGACCACGTGCACGTGCTGGTCGGCTGACCCCCGGCTACTCCGGGGGGCGCTGGCCGGCGACGCGCTCGGCGCGGTGCTGGTCGCGGCCGAAGACGGCCAGCACCAGCTCGGCCGGCTCGCCGCGCAGCACCACGGGCTCGCCCGCGCCGCTCGCGCGCAGCGTCGTACGGCGCTCCTCGCCGCGGTGGTCGCGCGGCCAGACGATCTCGAGCGGGCCGGAGAAGCTCGCCCGGGCGACCGCTCGGCCGGCTGCGGAGACGGCCTTCCACAGCGTGGCCTGCTCGCGCTCGGTGAGCTCGCGCGGCTGCCACCCGGGCTGGGCACGCCGGACGTCCTCGTGGTGCACGAAGTACTCGAGGGTGTTGGCCCGCTTCTCGACGGGCGCGGGCCACATCGGTGACCACACCGGCGGACCGGTGCGGACCCGCTCGACCAGCGCCGTGAAGTCCTGGCGGGCGAGCTGGCGCGACCTGCGCGCCAGCAGACCCGCGGCGAGCGGCAGCACGATGCCGACCGACGCGCCCGGGTCGCGCTCGCGCACCAGCCGGTGCACCACCAGGTCCTTGGTGCTCCACCCCTCGCACAGGGTGGGGGCGTCGGGCCCCACCTCGAGCGCGGAGTTGCACAGCGCGGCGCGCTCGGTGCGCGACATCGGCTCCATGCCAGGCACCCTAGCCGCGGCCGCACCGCGCCGGTTTCCGGAATGTCGGAGGACCTGCCTAGGGTTGCTGTCGTTGTGCTGAGACGACCATCCACCCCTCGCGGCTCGAGCGTCACCGCCGGCTTCCGCGTGCTGGGGGTGGCGATCCGGCGCGAGCCCTGGGTCTTCACGCTCTCCACGCTCGGCAGCGTGCTCTTCGGGGCGCTCACCGTGGCCGACGCGTGGGTGCTCGGCTGGGCCACCGACGAGGTCCTGCTGCCCGCCTTCGACACCGGCACCACCACGACGGGGGCGATGGTCGCGATCTTCGCGCTCTTCGTCGCGGTCGCGATCCTGCGCGCCGTGGGCATCGTCGCGCGCCGGCTGGGCGCCGGCATCATGCAGTACCGCGTGATGGCGGCCTACCGGCGCGAGGTGACGCGGCAGTACCTCTCGCTGCCGATGGAGTGGCACGGTCGCCACCCGACCGGTGAGCTGCTCTCCAACGCCAACTCCGACGTCGAGGCCGCCTGGGCACCCATCGCGCCGCTGCCGATGGCGGTCGGCACGCTGGCGATGATGCTGATCGCGGTGGGGCAGATGCTCCTCACCGACGTGGTGATGGCCGTGGTCGGGCTGCTCGTCTTCCCGGCGGTGATGCTCGCCAACCTGGTCTTCCAGCGGCTCTCCTCGCCGATCGTGACCCGGGTGCAGGCGCTGCGCGCGGAGCTCAGCGAGGTCGCCCACGAGTCCTTCGACGGCGCCATGGTCGTCAAGACGCTGGGCCGCGAGCAGCAGGAGACCGACCGCTTCGCGGCCAAGGCGCGCGACCTGCGCGACGAGGCCGTCCGGGCAGGGCGCATCCGGGCCGCCTTCGACCCGCTGCTCGAGAGCCTGCCCAACCTGGGCGTGCTGGCGGTCCTGGGCGTGGGGGTCGCGCGGGTGGGCTCGGGCGACGCGGCGGCGGGCGACGTCGTCGTGGTCGCCTACCTGCTCACCATCGTGGCCTTCCCGATCCGGTCGATCGGCTGGCTGCTGGGGGAGTTCCCGCGGTCGGTCGTCGGCTACGACCGCGTGCACCGCGTCCTCGACGAGACCAGCCGCACGACCTACGGCGAGCGACGCCTGCCGGGTGGCAGCGACGGCGCGCGCCTGGAGGTCGAGGCCCTCGGCTTCGGCTACACGCCCGCCCACCGGGTGCTCGACGGCCTGCGCTTCGACCTCGAGCCCGGCCGCACCGTGGCGGTGGTCGGCGCCACGGCGAGCGGCAAGAGCACGCTGACGACGCTGGTGACCCGCATGGTCGACCCGGCCGAGGGCGCCGTGCGCCTCGACGGCGAGGACCTGCGCGGGCTGGCGCCGGGCGAGCTGGCCGGGCAGGTGGCCCTGGTGCCGCAGAGCGCCTTCCTCTTCGACGACACCGTGCGCGACAACCTCACGCTGGGGGCCGACGTGCCCGACAGCGACGTCTGGGAGGCGCTTCGCGCCGCCCAGGCCGACGGGTTCGTCGCCGCGCTGCCGCACGGGCTCGACAGCCGCCTCGGCGAGCGGGGCACCTCGCTCTCGGGCGGGCAGCGGCAGCGGATCTCGCTGGCCCGCGCGCTGCTGCGACGTCCCCGGCTGCTCGTGCTCGACGACGCGACCTCGGCGGTCGACCCCGAGGTCGAGGCCCGCATCCTCGAGGCCATCCGCGCCGACGAGCGGTCGGTGACGATGCTGCTCATCGCCTACCGCAAGGCCACCATCGCGCTGGCCGACGAGGTGCTCTTCCTCGACGGCGGTCGCATCGTCGACCGGGGCACCCACGCCGACCTGGTCTCGCGCAACCCGGCGTACGCCGTGCTCGTCAACGCCTACGACACCGAGGAGGTCTCCCCGTGAGCGCCACCTCGAGCACGTCGGTCGACTCCGGCCAGGACATCGGCGCGTGGGACACCATCCGCCGGGGGGTGCGCCACTCGCCCGAGCTGGCCGAGGGCTTCCGCACCACCGTCCTGCTGGCGCTGCTCGGCACCGCCGGTCGCGTGGTGGTGCCGATCGCGGTGCAGCAGACGCTCGACCGGGGCATCGACGCGTCGGGCACCATCGACCGCGGCTTCGTCATCCAGATGGCCGTGCTGGCCGCGGTCGCCATCCTCGTGACCGGGCTGTCGTCCTACCTCATGACGGCCCGGCTCTTCACCGCCGCCGAGCGCGGGCTGGCCACGCTGCGCACGAAGGCCTTCCGGCACGTGCACGACCTGCCGCTGCTGACGCAGAACACCGAGCGTCGCGGCGCGCTGGTCTCGCGGGTCACCAGCGACGTCGACCAGGTCAGCCAGTTCCTGGTCTTCGGCGGCATCATCGGCATCGTCAGCGTGGGTCAGCTGCTCGTCGCGACCGTGGTCATGCTCTTCTACAGCTGGCAGCTGACCCTCGTGGTCTGGCTCGCCTTCGCCCCGCTCTTCATCTCGCTGCGCTACTTCCAGCGCCGGCTCTCCGAGGCCTACGGGCGGGTGCGGCAGTCGGTCGGCACCATGCTCTCGGCCGTCTCCGAGCCCGTCGTCGGCGCGCTGACCGTGCGCACCTACGCCATCGAGGAGCGCACGCAGGCGCGCATCGACGAGGCGATCGAGACCAACCGGGCGGCGGCCACGCAGGCCCAGGGCCTCACGGCCGTCTCCTTCTCGCTGGGTGGACTCTCCGGCGGCCTGGCCAACGCCGGCGTGCTGATCGTCGGCATCCAGCTCGGCTTCGGGGGTGGCATCACCGCCGGCCAGGTGATCGCCTTCGCGTTCCTGGTCACCCTCTTCGTCGGCCCGGTGCAGATGGGCACCCAGGTGCTCACCGACGCGCAGAACGCCATCGTCAGCTGGCGACGCGTGCTCGGCATCCTCGAGACCCCGGCCGACCTCGACGACCCCGGGCCCTCGGGCCGCGAGCTGCCGCGCGGGCCGGTCGAGGTGGTCTTCGACGGCGTCGACTTCGGATACCCCGAGGGGCCGCTGGTGCTCCGCGAGGTCGAGGAGCGCATCGCCCCCGGCAGCCGCGTGGCGGTGGTCGGCGAGACCGGGTCGGGCAAGACCACCTTCGCCAAGCTGCTCACCCGGCTGATGGACCCCTCGGCCGGTCGGGTGCTGCTCGACGGCCTCGACCTGCGCGAGATCTCCTTCGCCTCGCTGCGCCGCCGCGTGGTCCTGGTGCCGCAGGAGGGCTTCCTCTTCGACTCCACGCTGCTCGCCAACGCCCGCTACGGCGACCTCGACGCCACCCGCGAGCAGGTGCGGGCAGCCGCCCTCGAGCTGGGGCTGGGCGACTGGCTCGACGGCCTCCCGCTGGGGCTCGACACCCCGGTGGGGCAGCGGGGGGAGTCGCTCTCGGCGGGGGAGCGGCAGCTGGTGGCGCTGCTGCGCGCCCACCTCGCCGACCCCGACCTGCTCGTGCTCGACGAGGCCACCAGCGCGGTCGACCCGGCGCTGGAGATGCGCATCGGCCGGGCCCTGGAGCGGCTGATGTCGGGCCGCACGAGCGTCACCATCGCCCACCGGCTCTCCACGGCCGAGCAGGCCGACGAGGTGATCGTCTTCGACCGCGGCCGCGTGGTGCAGCGCGGTCCGCACGCCCTGCTCGTGCAGCAGCGCACCGACGGCGACGAGCCGTCGGTCTACGCCCGGCTGCACGCGTCGTGGGTGGCGCAGCAGGCGCTGTGATACTTGGTCGGGTGAGCTCCCTGGACCCCGCCGTCGCCGCGCGGCTCAAGCGCACCGCCGACGGGCTGGTGCCCGCCGTCGTCCAGCAGCACGACACCGGCGAGGTGCTGATGCTCGGGTGGATGGACGACGAGGCGCTGCACCGGACCCTGACCACCGGGCGGGGCACCTACTGGTCGCGCTCGCGCCAGGAGTACTGGGTCAAGGGCGAGACCTCGGGCCACACCCAGCGCGTGGTCGAGGTGCGCCTCGACTGCGACGGCGACACCGTGCTGCTCAAGGTCGACCAGACCGGGCCGGCCTGCCACACCGGCGCGGCCACCTGCTTCGACGCCGACCTGCTGCATGGCTGAGTCCGCCCGGTCCCGCAGCTTCGGGCCGGTCGTGCTCGGCGGGCTGGTGACCTCGGGGCTCGCGGCGCTCGCTGCGACGCGGCCCTGGTACGACACCGGTCGCGTGGCCACGCTGCCCGGCATGGGCGCCGACCTGGAGCAGACCTATCCGGCCGCCTCGGCCGTGAGCCTGGTGCTGCTCGCTGCCTGGGGCGTGCTCCTGGTCACGCGTGGCCGGGT
>JBQGFI010000066.1:0-2569 GCA_052040065.1 Marmoricola sp. | reverse complement strand
CGAGACTGGCGCTAGCGCGCCTTCCTCGACCACCCGACATGGTCCGGGTGGTCGAGGAGGTTGCGCAGCAACCGTCTCGAGACCCCGAATGCCGCCCGCTCGCCGGGGTCTCGAGACAGGCGCTAGGGCGCCTTCCTCGACCACCCGGACCGCGCTGGCGCGCCTTCCTCGACCACCCGGGACGACTAGTCCGGGCGTACGGCGTGGAGCCGCTCGATGGTGCCGGCCTTGAGGCGCTCGGCCTCGATGACCTCGAAGCCGGCGGCCTCGACCAGCGGGCGCTGGCGGCGGGTGAAGTGCTCGCCGGCGGTGCGGCGGGTGACCTGCTCGACGAGCCACTGGCTCCAGCGCAGCGGCGCCCAGGTGCTGCCGACGTGGTCGAGGAGCAGCAGCCGGCCACCGGGCACGAGCACGCGGTGCATCTCGGCCAGGGCGCGGGCGGGGTCGGGGATGCTGCAGAGCGCGAGCGCGCACAGCACGGTGTCGAACGACGCGTCGGCGTACGGCAGCTGCGCGGCGTCGCCCTCGCGCAGGTCGACGGTGAGGCCGAGCTCGGCGGCGCGCCGCCGCGCGACGGCCAGCATCTCGGGGCTCAGCTCGACGCCTGAGAGGTGCACGCCGGCGGGGTAGTGCTCGAGGCTGCGGCCCGTGCCCGGGGCGACCTCCAGCACCCGGCCCTGGGCCCGGGCGCCCAGCCACTCGCGGCCGCCGGTGAACCAGATCCGCTCGAAGAGCCGGATCTGCCGGTCGTACGCCGGGGCGGCGGCGTCCCAGACCTCGCGCTGGCGGGCGGTGGGGTCGTCGGTCACCACGCCAGTGTGGACCTACAGGCGCGGGACGACGGCGCCCAGCAGCTCGCCCATCCGGGTGGCCGCGGCGCGGCCGGCCTCGAGCACCTCCTGGTGGTCGAGCGGCTGGCCGGAGATGCCGGCGGCGAGGTTGGTGACCAGGCTCAGGCCCAGCACCTCGAGCCCGGACTCGCGGGCGGCGATCGCCTCGAGCGTGGTGCTCATGCCGACCAGGGTGCCGCCGATGGCGCGCACCATGGCGATCTCGGCGGGGGTCTCGTAGTGCGGGCCGCGGAACTGGGCGTAGACGCCCTCGTCGAGGCTCGGGTCGACCTCCTGGCACAGCGCCCGCAGCCGAGGGCTGTAGAGGTCGGTGAGGTCGACGAAGTTGGCGCCCTCGATCGGGGAGGTCGCGGTGAGGTTGAGGTGGTCGCTGATCAGCACCGCGGTGCCGGGCGACCAGCGCTCGTCGAGCCCGCCGCAGCCGTTGGTGAGCACGATCGTGCGGCAGCCCGCGGCCGCGGCGGTGCGGACGCCGTGGCACACCGCGCGCACGCCGAGGCCCTCGTAGAGGTGGGTGCGGCCGAGGAAGACCAGCAGCCGACGCTCACCGGCCCGCACCGAGCGGATCTTGCCGGCGTGGCCCTCGACCGCGGGCGGGGCGAAGCCGGGGAGGTCGGTGGTCGCGACCTCGGCCACGGTCTCGCCGAGGGCGTCGACGGCGGGCAGCCAGCCGGAGCCCATGACCAGGGCGACGTCGTGCTGGGCCACCCCCGTCTGCTCGGCGAGGGCGGCGGCCGCCTCCGTGGCGGCCTCGGACCAGGTCTGCTCAGTCACCCGGAGACCCTACGGCTCAACCGCCGAAGTTGGAGCGGCAGGGCCGCGAGCGCAGCGCCGTGACGTAGTCGGCCGGGGCGTCGGCGGCCTCGGCGGCGTCGGCCAGCAGGCCGAGCGAGGTGGCCGAGGGCAGGCCGCCCTCGTAGGCGTCGAGGGTGTAGGCCCACGCGACCACCTCGGAGTCGAGCAGCGAGACGCGCACCTTGACCTTGCGGAAGAGGCCGGTGTCGGCCGACTCCCACGCGTCGAGGGCGGCGATGTCGTCGTGGGTGACGTCGTAGACGCCGACGAAGACCTGCTCGAAGGGGTCCTGCACGATCGTGGCCATCGCGCCGTCCCAGCCGAGGTCCTCGCCGCCGAAGGTGAGCCGCCAGCCGGTCAGCCAGCCGGTGCCGCGCAGGGGGGAGTGGGGGCAGCGCTCACCCATGCGGGCGGGGTCGAGGTTGCTCCCGTAGGCGGCGTACAGGGTCACGGCGCACAGGTTAGGGCCCGTCGGGTGGGCGTGCCGAGACGCCCTGGCCATCGGACACAATGGCGCGGTGACGACAGCAGACTTCGGGCAGGCGCGACGCATCGCGATCGTCGGGGGCGGACCCGGCGGCTACGAGGCCGCGCTGGTGGCCGCGCAGCTCGGCGCGCAGGTCACCGTCGTCGACAGCGACGGCCTGGGCGGCTCGGCCGTCGTGACCGACTGCGTGCCCAGCAAGACGCTGATCGCCACCGCCGAGCTGATGACCGAGCTCGGCGACGCCCCCGAGCTCGGGGTGGAGTTCAAGGACCACGAGGGCGACCCCGCCCACCAGGTCGCGGTCGACCTGGCCCGGGTCAACGCCCGGGTCAAGCGGCTCGCGGCCGACCAGTCCGACGACATCGGACGCCGCCTGGAGCGCGAGGGCGTGCAGGTCCTCCAGGGCACCGGTCGGCTCGACGGGCCCGACGCGGTC
>JBQGFI010000065.1:0-14349 GCA_052040065.1 Marmoricola sp. | reverse complement strand
GTCGTCTACGTGGTCCTCTTCGCCGTGTGGTTCGCCGCGATCGCCTACTCGGTCTCGCAGTACCGCACGCACCGCGACGAGGAGCGTGCGGCTCTGGAGGCCGCGCACGCCCGCGAGGCCACCACCGCCTGACCCGCGCCGTACGTCGACGACCCCGTCGGGAGCCCAGCTCCCGGCGGGGTCTCGTCCTTCCCGGGCGGGTCCGGGTACGGGCGAGGCATGACCGCAACCGACGCCACCCCGGGGGCAGCCGCCGAGCTGCTCCGCCTGCACCACGACCCGACGCTCCTGACGGTCGTCAACGTCTGGGACTCCATCAGCGCCAAGGTGGTCGCGGAGACCCCCGGCACGTCCGCGCTGGCCACCGCCAGCCACTCCATCGCCGCGTCGTACGGCTACGAGGACGGTGAGCAGATCCCCGTCGAGACGATGATCGAGGCCTGCGCCCGGATCGTCGCCGCCACCACGCTCCCGGTGACCGCCGACCTCGAGGCCGGCTACGGCGACCCGGGCGAGACCGTGCGACGCGCCATCGGCGTCGGGGTGGTGGGCTGCAACCTGGAGGACCAGGTGCGCCCCCTCGAGGAGTTCCTCGGCCACGTGGAGACCGTCATGGACACCGCGGTGGCCGAGGGCGTGCCCGACTTCGTGCTCAACGCCCGCACCGACGTGCTGCTGAAGGCGGGAGATCGCGACCGCGGCGCGGTGGTCGCCGAGGCGGCCGCGCGCGCCCGCGCCTTCGTCGACGCCGGGGCCCCCGTGGTCTTCGTCCCCGGCCAGGTCACCGAGGACGAGGTCGCCCAGCTGGTCGACGCGGTGGGTCCGCAGCGGCTCACGCTGATCGGCGTGCCCGGCAACCCGCCGCTCGCCCGGCTCGAGGAGCTCGGCGTCGCGCGGGTCTCCTACGGACCCTTCTCCCAGCGGGTAGCGCTCACCGCGCTGCAGCAGCTGGTGGAGTCGGTGCACGCCGGCGGCGGCCTGCCCGACGACGTGCGTCCGCTCAACTAGGCGGCGCGGGCTACTCCCAGACCCGGCGCACCACGCAGGTGACCGACATCGGGTCCTCGCCGCGGTGCGTGGCGAGCACGCCGGCCGCCTCGGGGCCGTGGGCGAAGAGCGCAGGCCCGCCGCCCACCCAGTGGTCCCACGCGGCGGCGTAGGCGTCGGCCTTGGCGCGGTGGGTGGCGAGCACCGACGGGACGGTGTGCCACACCTCGCCGTCGGGCCGCTGCCGGCCCCGGTCCTCCCAGCCGCGCTGGAGCCCGGCGAGGCCGCTCGGGGGCGTGGTCACCCACCGGGCGATCACGTAGCGCGGCGAGGCCATGGGGGAGAGCGCCTCCTCCAGGGCGACGGCGAAGCGCGCCGAGGAGGCCTCGTCGACGTCGGCGAGGGTGAAGGTCTGCCGTCCGTCGGTGCCGGTCGTGGAGCGGACGGCCTCGGCGCCGACCTGGTGCACCCCGGCGCGGCGCAGGCCGTCGGCCACGGCGGCGGCCACCGAGGAGACGGTGACCCGGTGGTCCGAGGCGGCCTGCAGCGCCGAGCGGCCCCACAGGGCCAGGGCGGCGGCTCCGGCGGCGCCCAGCAGCAGCGCGCCGACGAGCACCAGCAGCCAGGTGGGAGAGCCGGTGAGCGCGAGCACGACGAGCAGCACCAGCGCCGGGGCCGGCGGCACCGCCACGAGCCGGGCCCCGGGACGCTCGCGCCGCTGCTCGGCCCACGGGCGCGGGGCAGCAGCGGGCGTCGTGCCCGGTCCGGCGGCGGTGCCGGAGGCCGGGCGCACGCGCAGGACGTGCCCGACGTGGTCGCGGTACGCCGGTCGGTCGAGCCAGGCGGCCCGGATGCCGTCGCGGTCCTCCGCGCGCCGGAGCATCCGCGCCGCGACGGCGCCGTGCTCCTCGCGCGGGGGCGGGTGGTACTCGCTGAAGGCCGAGTCGACCCCGGCGACGCCGTCCACGACCGTGCCGCTCTCGTCGACGGTGAAGTAGCCGGCGTGCTTGCGGGTGAAGCGGGCCCAGTCGTTGGCGCCGGCGACGTGGCCGTCGTGCACGCACACCACCGACCAGACCTGGGCGACCTTGTCGGGACGCGCGGGGTCGAGACGCAGCGCGCGGCCGCGCGTCTGCACCACGGCCGTCGGCGTGGTCACCGTGGTCAGGTCGACCAGGGTGGTGACCGAGGGGGCGTCCCACCCCTCGCCGAGCAGCCCCCGGGTGCCGACCAGGCACTGGGTGCCGCCCTCGGCGAAGTACGCCGTCACGTGCGCCACCCACTGGCCGCTGCTCCAGCGCCCGTCGAGGCGGGGCACCTCGCCCTGGGTGACGATGCGCAGCGTGCCCGAGAGCATCGGGTGGGTGCGGCCGAGCCACTCCAGGAAGCGCTCGAGCGCGTCGACGCCGCCGGCGACCGTGCGACCCGTGACCAGCAGCGGGTCGAGCCGGGCCGTGACGGGGTCGGCGAGCAGCGTCGTCAGCACGCCGGTGGCGGAGCCGGCGGGGTCGGGTGGGGGAGCGGCGTCGTCGTCGCGGGCGCGCACGCTCGTGGTCGCCGTGGCACGCTCGTGGTCGCACAGGACCAGCACCCGGGCGTGCTCGCCGAGGTTGGCCAGCTCCGCCCCGACGATGCTCGCCGCGGCCGTCTCCTTGGCGCGCGACCTCGCGGTGACGCGGTCGACCGTGCCCTGCCCGACGCGCACGCCGCGCTTCGTCCAGACGTAGCCCAGCGACGGCAGCGCGGCCGCCACGGCCCGCAGCACCCGCCGGTCCTGCTCGGCGGCCTCCCCCTCGCCCTCGCTGCTCGGGTGCACGCACTGGCGCAGCCAGTCGTCGATGACCAGGCGCCAGTCGGTGGCGGTGGGCTGCTCCCGGTGCCGCTCCTGCAGCGTCGCCCCGGGCGGCAGGTCGACGAGCCCGGCCCACGCCAGTCGGAGCACGGCGTCGGCGAGCCCGGGCTCGCGCACGGCCAGCTCCTGCCAGGTGGTGTCGACGCCGACCGCCTCGTGGAAGCGACCGCGCAGCCAGACCGGCAGCGGCGTGCTGCCGAAGTCGGGGTCGAAGAGGTCCGCCGTCAGCTCGGCGAAGCGGGTGGCCTGCTCCGAGAGCCAGGTCGACTCCGCCGCGGTCGGGGCGACCACCCACGCCAGCTCGGCGTACGGCGCGAGCACGCCGTCCTTGACCAGGGCGGGGATCCGGGCCTCGTAGAGCACCTCGCCGAAGAGGTCCCGCACGAGCGAGGCCTGCGCCTCGGTGACGGAGCCGGGAGGCGTGGCCGTGAGGCCGAGCACGGTGGCCTCGGGGAGGTCCTCGAGGACCTCGCGCAGCAGCTCGCCCCAGACCTCGAGCAGGTGGTGGCACTCGTCGAGCACCACGAGCAGCGGCCCGGCCTCGCGCATGGTCTCCACCAGCTCGCGGCCGTTGGGGTGCAGCCGGTCGAGCTGGCTGCGCGGCGCGTCGGCGTCCGACGCCTCACCGTCCTCGCGGTCGCCCTCGTCGAAGACGGCGAGTGCCTGGTAGGTCAGCGAGGTGAAGCCCTCGCGCAGGTCGCGGCGCCGGCCTCCGGGAGGACCGTGGTAGGCCTCCCAGGTGCGCAGCCACTGGCCCTGGATAGCGGTGTTGGGCGAGAAGACGACCGTGCGCCGGCCGCTGAGCCGCGCCACCTCGGTGCCGACGAGGGTCTTGCCGGCCCCGGGCGGCATGGTCACCCACCAGCGGGTGCTGCCCGCCGCCTCGGCGTCGAGGACGGCGTCGAGCGCCTCCTCCTGGTGCCGTCGCAGCGGGTGGGGGCACCGCGCGGCGTCGTAGGAGGGGACCGGCGGCAGCACCCGGTCATCCTAGGTGGGCCACGACCCGGCCCTAGCCGGAGACCGCCTCCGCCAGGCTGCCCAGCGAGTCCTCGAGCTGCGACTCGCTGACCAGCGGGAAGGAGATCTTCGCCAGCAGGTCCTTGTCGGTCACCTCGGACCAGTCGTAGGTCAGGGTGACCCGGGTCGCCTCGCTGCCCTGGTCCTCGAGCTCCCAGAGCCACTCCCAGCCGGGGGGCTCCTGGCCCGCGGGGGCGGTGCGCCAAGCGATCAGGTGGTTGGGCACGAAGCCGGTGACCACGTTGTCGGTCTGGTACTCGCCGCCCATGTGGTCGCCGGTCATGTTCATCCGGAACTGCTGGCCGGACTTCTCGATCCGGTCGCCCCGCTCGAGGCTGCGCACGAAGCCGGAGCCGTCGAGCTCGGGGTGGCGGTGCGGGTTGGAGAGCACGTCGAAGACCTCGCTCGTCGAGGCGTCGATGGTGCGGCTGACGGTCACGCGTGTGTCGGTCATGCCACGAGGAGTGCCCGACCGCCGCCCGCCGACACGCTCAGCGGTAGTTGGTGAACTGCACCGCGAAGTCGTAGTCCTGCGACTTGACCAGCTGCTGCACGGCCTGCAGGTCGTCGCGCTTCTTGCCGCTCACCCGCAGCTCGTCGCCCTGCACCTGGACCTTGACGCCCTTGGGGCCCTCGTCGCGGATCAGCTTGCCGATCTTCTTGGCGTCCTCGGAGGAGATGCCCTCCTTCAGGGCGATCCCGATCTTCGACTGCTGCCCCGAGGGGCGGGGGTCGGAGGCGTCGAGGATCTTCAGCGACTGCTGCCGCTTGATCAGCTTCTCCTTGAAGACGTCGAGCACGGCGGTGGCGCGGTCGTCGGCGCTGGCCGAGATCTCGATGCCCTGCTCGCCCTGCCACTTGATCTCGGCGCCGGTGCCCTTGAAGTCGTAGCGCTGGGCGACCTCGCGCGCGGTCTGCGAGAGCGCGTTGTCGACCTCCTGGCGGTCGATCTTGGACACGATGTCGAAGGACGAGTCGGCCATGCCGTGGGCCTCCTGGGCGGATTGGGATCAGTACGTCGGGCTGCGCTATCCTCATGCGCGCTGCCGGTCACCCTACGTGGTGCCGCGGCACTGGCAGGTTGTCCGAGTGGCCAATGGAAACGGACTGTAAATCCGTCGGCTTATGCCTACGCAGGTTCGAATCCTGCACCTGCCACCAGCACGAGACGCAGCAGGCCCCCACCGGGGGGGGGGGCCTGCGGCGTCGGCGCGTGAGCGGGACCTAGGCGGGGATGGGCGGACCGAGCACCTCGAGCCCGTAGCGCGGACCCACCTCGTTCCAGCGCGCGATCTCGTCGGCCACGGAGCGGCCCTCGCCCTCGCCGGGAAGGCGCCGGGCGGTGGCCGGGACGCCCACCTCGTCGTAGAGGCCGAGCAGCCCGCCGGGCACGGTGAGGGCGACGAAGCGGGCTGGCCGGTCGCCCCGGACGCGGAAGGCGTGGGGCAGCCCGCGCGGCAGGTACATGAACCAGCCGGCAGCGAGCTCGTGGGTCTCCTCGCCGGCGACGTAGGTCATCTCGCCCTCGAGCAGGTAGAAGGCCTCGGCCTCGTGCCGGTGGCGGTGCAGGGGCGTGGCCGTCCCCGGGGGCTGGGTCACCAGCGCGACCCCGAGCGCGCCGCCGGTGTCTCCCGGCGCGGCGAGGTGCTCGAAGAGCGACCCCATCGCCCAGGTGCCGCGTCCGGTGCCGGGCGCGCACGCCACCACCACGTCGCGGAGCGTCTCGGAATCGGACCCGGACCCGGACTCGGACTCGGACTCGGACTCGGTCATGGTGGACCATCGCCTCAATTTGATCCGAATGGGCTTCGGACGAATATTGCTAAGCTAGGGCCCGTGGCCGACACCGTCAAGCCCCGCCGCTACCACTCGCCGGCGCGACGCCAGCAGGCCGAGGCGACGCGGCGCGCCGTCCTGCGGGCCGCACGGTCCCTCTTCGCCACGCGCGGCTACGCCGAGACCTCCGTGGCCGACGTGGCGCGTCGTGCCGGGGTCTCGGTCGACACCGTCTACGCGAGCGTGGGGCGCAAGCCGCAGCTGCTGCTCGCGGTGCACGACATGATCCTCGGCTCCTCCGAGGAGCCCGTGCCGGCGCTGGAGCGCGACTACGTCCGCCGGGTCCGGGAGGCGCCCACCGCGGAGGACAAGATCCGCTGCTACGCCGAGGCGCTCGGCGAGGTGCTGCCGCAGACCGTGCCGCTCGACGCCGCCCTGCGCGAGGCCGGCTCCCACGACCCGGAGTGCCGCAGGCTGCGCGACTCGATCAGCCGACGGCGTCGCGCCCACATGCGCCTCTTCGTGGCCGACCTGGAGGCGACGGGTCGGCTGCGCCCCGGGCTGGGCCTCGAGCAGGCGGCCGACCTGGTGTGGTCGATGAACTCGCCGGAGTACTTCCAGCTGCTCGCAGGGGCCGGCTACACCCCCGCGCAGTACGCCGACCTCGTCGCGGACGTGTGGAGCCGGGTGCTGCTCGCGCCCGTGACCGGGGCGGCGTCGGAGGCCGAGGGGCTCAGCCCGCCGGGGTGAAGCCCTCGCTCGACTCGCCGTCGATGAGGTACTGCCCGTCGCCCTCGTAGCGCAGCTGCAGCACGGTCGGACCGGGGCCGTTGTCGAAGTTCTCGAAGCGGACCTGGTAGCTCACCACGAGCGACTCCGGGTCGGCGGAGATGCTCAGCACGCGGCCGTCGGTGGCGTCGCGCCAGAAGGCCTCGTAGGTGCTGAAGCCGCCGCTCTCGGTCTGGAACTTCGGCGTGAGCATCTGCCAGGAGACCGACGGGTCGTCGGCGACCGCCGTGACGTAGTCGCGGATGAAGGCCTCCATGCCCTCGGCGGTCGGACCCGGGTCGGCGGTCTCGGTGGGCGTCGGCGTGGGGGACGGCGAGGGGGAGGCGCTCGCCGCCGGCGGCGAGGCGGGCGCGTCGGTGAGCTCGCGCCCGAGCACGAAGCCGCCCACGACGAGCGCCGCCACCAGGAGCACGAGCAGCGCCGCACGGAGCGGGCTTCGCCTCCTCCCGAGCGGGACGATCCCGGTCGCGAGTGCCTCCTCCTGCGTCGAGGTCGGGGCTGCCGTGGCCGCGGGGGGTGCCCACCAGTCCGGCGTCCGGCGGTCGCGCACGAATGCCTGCACCTCGGCCATGGTCCAGCGCTGCTGCGGGTCCTTGACCAGCGTGCCCTCGAGCAGCGGGGTCAGCCAGCCGACGTCGGCGCGCGGCGGCTCGTCCTGGACGACGCGGTAGATCGTGCTGAGCGCGTCGCCGGTCTCGTACGGCGGCCGTCCCGTCAGCAGGTGGTAGGCCGTCGCGCCGAGGGACCAGACGTCGGCCGCCTCGTCGCCGCGGGAGCCCGAGGCGATCTCCGGTGCCAGGTAGGTCGGCGAGCCGGTGACCATGCCGGTCTGGGTCAGCGACGGGTCGCTGCCGAGCCGGGCGATGCCGAAGTCGGTGAGCTTGGCCTGGCCGTTGCGGTCGAGCAGGATGTTGGAGGGCTTGACGTCGCGGTGCACGATGCCGGCCTCGTGGGCGGTCCGCAGCGCGTCCGCGACCTGGCGCAGCACGCGGGCGGCGTCGTCGGGGTCGAGGCGGCCCTGCTCGCGCACCAGCCGGCCGCAGTCGGGGCCCTCGACGTGCTCCATCACCAGCCAGCGACCCGCCCCGCTCTCGTCGGCGACCACGTCGAAGACCGAGACCACGTGCGGGTGGTGCAGCCGGGCGGCGAGGTGGGCCTCCCGCTCGGCGCGGGCGAGGTCGGTGCTGTCGGCGCCGGGGAGCACGCCGATGCGCTTGAGGGCGACGTCACGGCCGAGCCGCTCGTCGCGGCCCAGCCAGACCGCGCCCATGCCGCCGCGCCCGATCTCGCGTACCCGGGTGTACCTGCCTGCGATCACAACGGACCATCGTAGGAGTCGCCGCGGGTCACCCCAGTCCCAGCACCGCCATGGTCTGGTCGGCCATGCCGCGCTCGCCGCGCGCGTTGGGGTGCACGACGACCGCGTTGGTGGTGCCGATCACCGGCTCCACCCAGCGCACGCCGACGCTCTTGCACGCGTCCTTGCCCTCCGAGACGGCGCTGAGGTCGACGTACGTCGCCCCGGTCGCGGCGGCCGCGCGGCGCACGGCGTCGTTGAGCGTGGTCTGCAGGCTGCGCAGGTAGGGCACGTCGCCGCGGGCGACCGGCAGCTGCGGGAAGCAGCTGCCCGACGCCGGCACGATCCACGGGTAGCCCAGGATCGCGACCCGCGCCTGTGGCGCCGCCGCCCGCACGTCCTGCAGGGCCTGCACCAGGGCCGGGTAGGTGGTGGTCCGGATCGTGTCCTCGAAGGAGCTGCCGTAGCGGCGCTGGCAGGGGTTGCCCTGGCCGAGGGTGCGCAGGCCCTCGCTGCCGCACCGGGTGATGGCGCCCACGAAGACGCCGCTGTCGTTGCCGCCGATCGTCATCGTGACGAGCTGCGTGTCGGCGCGCAGCGCTGCGAGCTGCGGTGCCACGCCGGGGTACTGCGCGGCGCGGTAGTCGCCGGTGTCCGCGCCGCCGCAGGTGACGTCGCGCAGGGCCGCGCCGGTGCGCTCGGCGATCACCGTCGGGTAGTTGCGCTGGGAGCGCAGGCACTGCAGCGGCGCCAGCGGCTTCAGCGGCAGCACCCCGGAGGCGGCGCTGTAGGAGTCGCCGAGGGCGACGTAGCGCAGGGGAGGGGGGTCGGCGGCGAGGGCCGGGGCGGCCGCGGTGGTGCCCGCGAGGGTGGTGAGGGCGGCGGCGAGGGTGGCCAGGACGAGGGCGGGTCGGCGGCGCATGTGAGCAGCGTCACCCATGCCGCGCGCCGGCGCCAGTCCTCGTCCGCGGCCCGCATGGCTGCCGGGTGCCGGGGTACCGAAATCGTGTAGTGCACCACCGATCTAAGGACTGACTTCTGTGACCACCACCGTCTCCGCCCTCTCGACCCCCAGCGCCGGCGCCTCCTTCGAGACCACCGAGCTGCAGCGTCGCGACCTGCGCGACGACGACGTCCGCATCGCCATCCGGTACGCCGGCATCTGCCACTCCGACATCCACCAGGCCCGCGGCGAGTGGGGTGGGGAGACCTTCCCGATGACGCCCGGCCACGAGATCGTCGGCGAGGTCGTCGAGGTCGGCGGCGGCGTCACGCGCCACCAGGTGGGCGACCTGGTCGGGGTCGGCTGCTTCGTCGACTCGTGCCTGGAGTGCGAGGCCTGCAAGGACGGCGAGGAGCAGTTCTGCTCCAAGGGTGTCGTGCAGACCTACAACGACACCGGCTACGACGACCAGCCCACCCACGGTGGCTACAGCCAGCAGGTGGTCGTGCGCGACCACTTCGTGGTGCGGATCCCGGACGGTGTCGACCTCGCGGGCACCACGCCCCTGCTGTGCGCCGGCATCACGACCTACAACCCGCTGGTGCGGTACGGAGCCGGGCCCGGCAAGAAGGTCGGCGTCATCGGCATGGGCGGCCTGGGTCACGTGGGCGTGAAGATCGCGGCCGCCCTCGGGGCCGAGGTCAGCGTGCTCAGCCGCACTGCCGCCAAGCAGGACGACGGCCTCGCCTTCGGGGCCACCCACTACTACGCCACCGAGGACGAGAGCGTCTTCGAGGACCTCGCCGGCTCCTTCGACCTGCTGCTCAACACCGTCGGCGACGGCATCCCGCTCGACTCGTTCATGGGCCTGCTCGGTCGCGGCGGCGTGATGGTCAACCTCGGTGCGCCGAGCGACAACCTGGAGGTCGGGGCGTTCTCGCTGCTGCCCTTCCGTCGCTCGCTCGCGGGGTCGATGGTCGGCGGTCTGCCGCAGACGCAGGAGATGCTCGACTTCTGCGCCGAGCACGACATCGTCGCGACGGTCGAGGTGATCTCGGCGGACCAGGTCGACGAGTACTACGACAAGGTGGTCAAGGGCGACGTGCGCTACCGCGCCGTCATCGACACCGCCACTCTGCAGAGCGCCTGACCCACCCGCGGGGTGGGCTGCGACACTGTGGGCATGGCGTACGACGCAGTGCTCGCCGATCGGGTCCGCGACGTGCTGGACACCGTGGTCGGTGTCGAGCCGTCGTCGGTGGTCGAGAAGCCCATGTTCGGCGGGCTGGCCTTCGTCGTCGACGACTACCTCGCGCTGGCGGTCAGCCACCAGGGCGGTCTGCTGCTCCGCGTCGATCCCGACGCGGAGCAGCAGCTGCGCACCCGCCCGCACGTCGACGACCTGGTGATGCGTGACCGCCCGGTCCGCGGCTGGCTCCGCGTGGCGCCCGAGGGCTGCGTGCTCGACGACGACCTGCGCGGGTGGGTCGAGGAGGGCGTCGCCCGGGCGCACCAGCTGCCGGCCCGACACGCCGACGAGGAACGCACGGCCGACGGCTGAGCCGTCGGGTGGCTGCGCCCCACGGCGTGAGACGGTGGTTCGTATTGTCACCAAATCGGATAGACATAAGACGTCAGTGATGTCGACACGGACCGTCGTCCTCGGAGGAGCCTGCTCGTGAGCGTCGTGCCCGTCTTCCCCACCAACCAGGACCTGGACCCCGTCCGCCTGCGGGAGGCCTTCGGCGTCTTCCCCAGCGGGGTGGTGGCGGTCGCCGCGGAGGTCGACGGTGCCCCCGTGGGGCTGGCGGCCAGCTCCTTCACCTCGGTGAGCCTGGACCCGCCGCTGGTCTCCGTCTCGGTGTCCGTCGGCTCCCGGACCTGGCCGGTGCTCCGGCGGGCCGAGCAGCTCGGGGTCACCGTGCTGGCCGCCCACCAGGGCGACGCCTGCCGGCAGCTGGCGGGCCCGGTCGCCGACCGCTTCACCGACCTGCAGCTGACGCGGCACCGCGAGGGCGCCGTCACGCTGGACGACGGGCTCGCGCAGTTCGTCTGCTCGGTCTACCGGGAGGTCGAGGCCGGCGACCACCTGCTGGTCTTGCTCGAGCTCCACGCCGTCGCCGACGAGGCGCACGGTGACCCGGCCCCGCCGCTGGTCTTCCACCGCAGCGGCTTCAGCTCGCTGGCGCCCTGAGCGAGCGCTACAGCAGCACCACGAACGCGGTGACGCCCGCGACCACCACGCAGCTGCGCAGCACGCGGTCCGGCAGGTGTCGGCCCAGGTGGGCGCCGACGTAGCCGCCGACCACGCTCCCCGCGGCGAGCAGCCCGATGACGCGCCAGTCCAGCGGGGCGAGCACGACGAAGATCACCGAGGCCACGAGGTTGGCGACGGCCAGCGAGAGCGTCTTGAGGGCGTTGATCACGCGCAGCTCGAGATCGAGGCCGAAGCCGAGCACCGCCATCATCATCACGCCCGCCCCGGCGCCGAAGTAGCCGCCGTACATGCCCGTGAGGGTGGCGAAGAAGGTCGTGGGGGCCGACATCTGCTCGCGGTCGGCGACCTCGCCGCCCCGGCGTGCGCGGACGCGCCGCGAGACCCAGGGCTGCACGCCGACCAGCACCGCCGTCAGGAGGACCAGCCACGGCACCACGGCCTCGAAGACGCCCGGCGGCAGCGCCAGCAGCAGCAGGGCGCCGGCCACCGAGCCGACCGCACAGGTGAGCAGGATCGCGAGCCCGAGCCGCGGGTGGGCGCGCAGCTCGCGGCGGTAGCCGAGCGACCCGCTGAGCCCACCCGGGAGCAGGCCGAGGGTGTTGGACGCGTTGGCGCTGACCGGCGGCAGCCCGACGGCGAGGAGCACGGGGAAGCTGAGCAGCGAGGCGACGCCCACGGTCGAGGCCAGCACGCCACCCCCGAGTCCCGCCGCCACCACGGCGAGCACCTCGAGCCCGCTCACTCCTCGGTCTCGCGCAGCAGCGCCACGTCGCTGACCATCTGGACGTGCGCGTGCATGGCGGCGGCGGCCGCCGTGGGGTCGCCGGCCCGGATGGCCTCCGCGATCGCGGTGTGACCCGCCAGGGAGTCGCGTGGCCGCCCGGGCTGCGAGAGCGACTCGAGCCGGGTCTCCCGCACCAGCTCGCCGATCTCGCTCATCAGGCGCGCCAGCAGGTCGGAGTGGGCGGCGGCCGTGACCGCGGCGTGGAAGAGCTCGTCGCCCTCCATGCCGCGCCCGCCGCGCTCGATGTCGGCCGCCATGGCCCCGAGCGCGCCGTCGATGCGGGCGAGGTCCTCCTCGGTACGGCGCTGCGCGGCCAGCGCCGCGAGCTTGGTCTCGAGGGCGTCGCGGGTGTCGATGATCTCGGGGATCCGGTCGGCGTGGGCGCGGATCGCCTCCCCGATGCGGGGGCCGGCGGTCGAGCGCGTGACGACCGTGCCGTCGCCGTGGCGCACGGTGACCACGCCGACGACCTCCAGCGCGACCAGGGCCTGGCTCAGCGTGGCGCGGCTGACGCCGAGCCGCTGGGCGAGCTCGCGCTCCGGGGGGATCCGGTCACCGGGCTCCAGGCCGTTGTCGGCGATCCACCGGGTGATCTGCTGCGCCACCTGCTCGTAGAGCCGGCTGCGTGAGAGCCGGCCCGGGAGGGACTCGAAGGAGGAGGTCACGGGGCCGAGTCTATTGACAGATGGCGCAGTGGGCTATTGGCTAGGCCACTGATCCAACACGTGACCGCGGTCACGAACGAAGGGAGACGCCGGTGGGACCGGAACTCATCGCGATCCTCGCCCTGGTGGCGTTGTTCGTCGTCGGCACCCTGCTGCCGATCAACATGGGCGCGCTGGCCTACGTCGCCGCGTGGCTCGTGGGCATGTACGCGCTGGGGTGGGACGAGAAGGAGATCCTCGCCGGCGTCAGCGGCGACCTGATCCTGACCCTGATCGGCGTCACCTACCTCTTCGCCATCGCGCGCAACAACGGCACCGTCGACCTCATCGTCGCGACCGCCGTGCGCGCCGTCGGCGGCCGGGTGGCGCTGATCCCGTGGGTGATGTTCGCCGTCACGGCGCTGCTCACCTCGATCGGCGCCGCCAGCCCCGCGGCCTGCGCGATCATCGGCCCGATCGCCCTCGGCTTCGCCGGCCGCTACAAGATCAACCCGCTGATGATGGGCATGTTCGTGGTGCACGGCGCCCAGGGCGGCGGCTTCTCGCCCATCAGCATCTACGGCGTGATCACCAACTCGGTGATGGAGCAGGCCGGCCTCCCGGTCGGTGAGCTGACGCTCTTCTTCTCCAGCCTGGTCGTCAACCTGATCATGGCCACGATCCTCTTCGTGATGTTCGGCGGCCGGCAGCTGATGAGCCAGCGCCTCGACCCCGACGACGACACGGTGCACGGCCACCGCGAGGGCGTCAGCGTCCCGGCGCGCGGCACCGGCGACTCGACGTCCTCGACGATCCAGGCCCAGGGCGTGCGCCGCGACCAGGTGCTGACGCTGCTCGCCTTCGTCGGCGTCGCCCTCGTCGCGCTGGTCTTCGAGAAGAACATCGGCTTCGTCGCCATCACCGCCGCGGTGATCCTCGCGATGCTCAACGCCCAGGAGCACAAGGACGCGGTCAAGCAGATCGCCTGGCCGACCGTGCTGCTGGTCGCCGGCGTCTCGACGTACGCCACGATCCTCAACGAGGCGGGCAGCCCCGAGTACGTCGGGAAGTGGGCGGCCGGCCTCGGCGTCGCCGCCCTCGGCGCGCTGGTCCTCTGCTACGTCGGCGGCGTGGTCTCGGCCTTCGCCTCCTCCACGGCGCTGCTGCCGATCATCATCCCGATCGCGGTGCCGCTCATCAGCGAGGGCGGCATCAACGCCGTGC
Source organism: Marmoricola sp. (assembly GCA_052040065.1). Lineage (GTDB taxonomy): Bacteria > Actinomycetota > Actinomycetes > Propionibacteriales > Nocardioidaceae > Marmoricola. The sequence goes on along the minus strand of JBQGFI010000065.1, from coordinate 818 downwards.
TCTTCGTGGCCGCGCTGGCCATCTCCTCGACCATCGTCGACGTCAGCCCCTTCTCGACCAACGGCGCGCTGATGCTCGCCAACAAGCCCGACTCCATCGAGGAGCGCGTCTACTACAAGCAGATCCTGACCTACAGCGTGATCGTCGTGCTGGTGGGTCCGCTGCTCGTCTGGGCCGCCCTCGTCCTCCCAGGATGGTGACCGCATGACCGAGACCCCGCTGACCGCGCCGCTCGACGACCTGCTGGTCGTCGACCTCTCCCGGGCCCTCGCCGGTCCGCACGCCACCCAGATGCTGGGCGACCTCGGGGCCCACGTGGTCAAGGTCGAGGCTCCCGGCCGCGGCGACGACACCCGGGGCTGGGGACCGCCCTTCGTGGGTCCCGACGAGGAGCCGGTGTCGACCTACTTCCTGTGCACCAACCGCAACAAGGAGTCGATCGCCCTCGACCTCAAGGCCGAGGCCGACCGTGACCTGCTGCTCCGCCTGGTCGACCGTGCCGACGTGCTGGTGGAGAACTTCCGCCCCGGCGTGCTCGAGCGCCTCGGCCTGGGCATCGAGTCGCTGACCGAGCGCAACCCGCGGCTCGTCGTCCTCTCGATCACCGGCTTCGGCCACGACGGACCCGAGGGTGGGCGCGCCGGCTACGACCAGATCGCCCAGGGCGAGGCCGGCCTGATGTCGCTGACCGGCTCGGGTCCCGAGGACCCGCAGCGCGTCGGCGTGCCGATCGCCGACCTGCTCTCGGGCATGTACGGCGCCTACGGCGTGCTCGCCGCGCTCCACGAGCGCGAGCGCACCGGCAAGGGCCGCGTCGT
>JBQGFI010000064.1:0-3408 GCA_052040065.1 Marmoricola sp. | reverse complement strand
CGCCGCATCCGGGGACGCGGTGCCCGGGGACGCGGTGGCAGCACCCGGTGACGCGGCGTCCGGGGACGCCCCGCCGGCGCCGCAGCCGCCGAGGAGAAGGCTGGCCACGACGCCGATCACGGCGATCGTCACAGGTCTGGTGTTCATCAGGTGCTCGACCCCCACGGTCGTCGACGAGACTTCTGCCCGCGCGCTCAGTATGCGCCGCGGTGCCCGAGCACGGCGCGCACCGTGCGGACGAGGATCGAGAGGTCGAGGCGCAGCGACCAGTTCTCGACGTACTTCAGGTCCAGGCGCACCGACTCCGCCCAGGTGCGGTCGGAGCGGCCCGACACCTGCCAGAGTCCGGTCACGCCCGGCTTCACCACGAGCCGCCGGCGCGGGTCGACGTCGTAGCGGGCGACCTCGCAGGGCAGGGCCGGACGGGGGCCGACGAGGGACATGTCGCCCCGGACCACGTTCCACAGCTGCGGGAGCTCGTCGAGGGAGTAGCGGCGCAGCCTGCTCCCGAGCGGCGTGATCCGCGGGTCCTGCGCGATCTTGAACAGGACGCCGTCCTTCTCGTTCTCCTCGGCCAGCCCCAGCCGAGCCGTCTCGGCGTCGACCCCCATCGAGCGCAGCTTGAGCATCGTGAACGGCACGCCGTCGCGACCGATGCGCTCCTGGCGGAAGAACGCGGGGCCAGGGGTCTCCATCCGGATGGCCACGGCGAGGGCAGCCACCACCGGCAGGGCCATGACCAGCGCGGCGAGGGCGAGGGCGCGCTCGACGAGGTCCTTCAGCAGCCGCCGCGGGCCGCGGAGGGCGGGCTTGCCGACGTGCAGCACGCCGAGGCCGGCGGTCGACATCACCCGGGTCCGCTGGGGCTCCACGTCCAGCAGCCCCGTGCCGAGGAACAGCTCGGTGCCCAGGCCGGCCAGCGACCAGTGCAGCCGCCGCACCTCCACGGGCGAGAGCTTGGCACCCGGCAGCACGACCAGCGCGTCGGCGCCGTGGTCGTGTGCCGCGGTGGAGGACGCCTCGAGCCCGACGTAGACCGGGACGTCGCCCTCGACCGGGGTCTTGGACGAGCGTGTGAGGCAGGCGGCCACGACCTCGTGGGTCCCGCCGGCCCGCAGGTGTGCCACGGCCTCACGGACGTCACGCGGTCGACCGGCCAGCACCACCCGCGGGAGCGGACGGCGTACGCCGGCGACGAACGGCAGGGCGCTCGTGACGGTCAGGGCGGCGACGAAGGCGACGAGCGCCAGCGGGTCGGCGTGCCACAGCAACGGTGACACCGCCAGGGTGAGCACCGCCGTGCGGGCGCCCGCGGCGAGCACCACCGCCGCGCGGGCACCCCGGGACTGGCCGAGGGCCTGACGCCGGTAGCGACCGGACACCGCGAGCAGGGGCGGCCAGGCGAGGGCGGTCGCGACGGCCGCGGGCAGCTCCAGCCAGCCCTGCGAGACCGAACCGGCGGCGAGCGCGAGCGCGAGGACCAGGTCGAGGGCGGGCGCCGGCCACGTCGGGGCCGCACGCCTGGCCGTCCGGGCCGGGAGCAGCTCGCTCGGGGCCGGCTCGAGGGCCGGCTCGAGGGCCGGCTCGAGGGCCGGCTCAAGGAGCGGCTCGGGCGAGAGGGCGCCGGGTGCGACGAGCGGCAGGCCGGTGACCCCGCGTGGGCGGGGGACCTGCCTGTCGAGCAGGAGGCCGTCTGCGGTCACCACCTCGGCGACGACGTCGGGCACGAACCCGGACGCCACCTCGGAGACCACCTCGGCGACCCTGTCGCTGACCTGCGTCATCTCATCAACCCCCCTCCGGGACACCGCCCAAGGCACCCCGTTGCTGACCTTGCAGCGAGCCTAGGAACGCCCGTCGTGGCGGGCATGCCGCAAATGAGCGAAAGCCGTGCACGCCCGGGAGATACCCAGTCCAAGGGATGGGCAGGTCAGGCCGGGCGGACCTACTCTCGAAGAGGTGCACCAGCCGCTGGTTCACTCTTCTCGGGCCAGCCCCGCACTGGCCGCCTCCTGGTGGCCGCTGGCGTGACGCGGAACCCCACGCTTCGTCACCCGGAACCGATGTGACCCAGTGGGGGGCGGTCGCGGCCCCCCGCCGCGACCGCCGCGTTCCACGTCCACGCGCGGATGGCTGCGCACCGCCGTACCGCGCCGCGCAGGCGCGCTGCGGCACACCGAGCCGATGGGCTCAGGCGCCCACCTTCCAGCCGACCTGGTTGGCCATGCCGACCGCGGCCAGCTGAGAGGAGACCTCGAGCTTGCCCAGGATCGACTTCACCTGGGTGCGGACCGTCGCCTCCGACACCACGCTGTCCTGCGCGATCGCGCGGACGGTGCGGCCCTCGATGAGCGCGCCCAGCACCTGCCGCTCACGTGGCGTGAGCAGGTCGAGCCGGCGGCGTACGTCGTCGTGGGCCTGGCGGTCGCGCGCCCACGCCTCGAGCAACGACTCCAGCTCCTCGCGGGTGACCACCGGCAGTCCCTGGTGCAGGCGACGGACGGTGGCGAGCGCCTGCTGCAGGGCGCCGGTCTTGGACAGCACCTTGCGCGCGCCCAGCCGCATGCAGGCGCCCCATCGCCCGATGTCCTCCGACGCGGTCAGCACGACCACGTTGGCGTTGGCCCTGGCGAGCGGGGCGACGAGGTTCATCCCGTCGCCGAAGCGGCCGAGGTCGAGGTCGAGCAGCACCGTGCGGGGGTTGGCCCGCAGGGCCAGCGACCTCAGCGTGGCCATCGACCCGCCCTCGTCGGGCGGCTCCAGACGTCGTACGTCGTAGCCCTCCAGGGAGAGGGCGAGCTCGAGCGACTCCGCGAACAGCACGTGGTCGTCGATGATCAGGACCCGGTGCTCACCCCGTGACGCGCCAGGCACGGCCGTCCTCCATCGTCAGGTCGGCGGTGGCCGGGCGGGAGGTGGCTACGCGGGGGGCGACCAGCCGGATCGGCTCGGGGCCGTTCTCCGGCGAGCGGCGGGCCGCGGGGAGGGAGATCACGAACGACGACCCGGCGCCGTCGCGGTCGGCGAGCCGCAGCGACCCACCGGCCTCGGTCACCAGGCGCCGGGCGACGTTGAGCCCGATGCCCTCGCCCCGCGACTCGGTGCCGCGCCTGCCCCACTCGAAGATCTGCGGTCGCTGCTCGCGGGGGATGCCGCGGCCGAAGTCGGTGACCGTGATGTCGACGGTCTCCTCGTCGCGCCGGTTCACCTCCACCAGGCTCTCGTCGGTGCCGCCGTGCTTGGCGGCGTTGTCGACCAGGATGTTGAGCACCTCGGCCAGGGCGTCGAACGGAGCCCGGACGACGTCCCCGGTGGAGTGCAGCTCGACGTGACGGCCCTTGAGCCGCTGCAGGTCGAGGATCTGGCCCAGTGCGTCGTCGAGGCGCAGGTCGGTGACCTGCGGGCCGG
>JBQGFI010000063.1:0-9147 GCA_052040065.1 Marmoricola sp. | reverse complement strand
GGCTCGGGAAGGCGGTGGGGTCGAGCCCGTTGGAGCCGGCGTACGCCGCCACGGCCTCGCGCCCGACCCGGTCGACCTCCTCGGAGCCGGAGTCGTAGACGTAGGCGAGCGTGCGCCCGCCGGTCACGGGCACGTCGGCCTGCTGCAGCTCGTGCAGCCGGGCCAGCACGTCAGCGGTCGGGTCGGTCACCGGTGGCCTCCACGGTCTCGGAGTCGAGGGAGTAGCCCCGCAGGGGCAGCAGGCTGAGGAGCACCAGCAGCGCGGGGACGAGCGAGAAGGCGAGCACGATGGCGGTGGTCGCCGAGGCCGGCTGCACGCCCACGCTCGCCGTCCACCCCGGCGCCGTCTCCGACGAGACGTAGCCGCCCAGCGCCAGCGCCAGGGCGTACGCCGCCGGGCCGAGCGCCAGCCCGAGCGTCTCGCCGGCGGTCCACACGCCGGTGTAGACACCGGTGCGGTTCTCCCCGGTGCGGGCGGTGTCGACCGCGGCGGTGTCGGGCAGCATCGCCATCGGGAACACCTGGGCGCCGGCGTAGCCCGCGCCGACCACCGCCGTCGCGAGGTAGACCACGACCACCGGCAGCACCTGGGCGCCGGTGAGCACCAGGGCTCCCGCGACCAGCAGCAGCGAGGCGACCACGTAGCCGCGCCGCTTGCCGACCCGGGCGCCGTAGCGGCTCCAGACGGGCGTGAGCACGAGCGCCGGGCCGACGAAGCAGACGAAGAGCAGCGTGGCGGCGAGCGGGTCGCCGAGCACCCAGCGGGCGAGGTAGGCGACGCCGGCGAGCATCATGCCGACGGCGAGCGCCTGCACCACGAAGGTGGTGAGCAGCAGCCGGAAGTCACGGGCGGCCCCGACCACGCGCAGCTGCTCGGCCAGGGTGCCGGACCCGGCGGCCACGCCGGTGCGCGGCGCGCGGGCGGTGCCGACGTACGCCCCGACCACCCCGACGACCAGCAGCAGCGCGACCAGCAGGCCCATCACGCGGTAGCCGTCGCGGCCGCCGACGGCCTCGACCACGGCGGGTGCGGAGGCGCCGCTGAGCAGGATCGCCAGCGCCAGCACGGCGACGCGCCAGGTCATCAGCCGCGTGCGCTCGTCGTACGACGTGGTCATCTCAGCGGGCATCGCCACGTACGGCACCTGGAAGAAGGCGTACGCCGTCGCGCAGGCCACGAAGGTCACCAGGACCCACAGGCCGTCGAGGGCGACCGAGCCGAGGTCCGGGCCGGCGAAGACCAGGGCGAACGTGGCCGCGAGGGCCAGCCCCGCCCGCAGGAGCCACGGGCGGCGGGGCCCACGCGGGTCGACGGTGCGGTCGGTGATGCGGCCGGCCACGGGGTTGAGCACGACGTCCCAGGCCTTGGGCAGGAAGACCACGAGCCCGGCGACCGCGGCGGCCACCCCGAGGGTGTCGGTGAGGTAGGGGAGCAGCATCAGTCCCGGCACGGTGCCGAAGGTGCCCGTCGCGACCGAGCCGAGCCCGTAGCCGGCCCGGACCGCGGTGGGCAGCGCGGTGGGGTCCCCCGTCGACGACATGGCGGCAATGTATGCGGCCGGGGCCCCGGGTGGTGCCAGACTCCGAGGAGTGGAGCGGCCGTCGATCGAGCGCTGGGACCGTGGCGCGCAGTGGCCGCTGCTGGTGGTGTCGCTCGCCTTCGTGGTGGCGTACGCGTGGCCGATCCTCGACCCGACGCTGGCGCGGGGCACGCAGCGGCTGTGCTCGACCGTGGTGTGGGTGACCTGGGCGATCCTCGCCGGCGAGTTCGCCGCCCGGTGGTGGCTGGCGCCGCGCAAGCTCGACTTCCTGCGGCGACACCCGCTCGACCTCGCGGCGGCGCTGCTGCCGCTCTTCCGCCCGCTGCGGCTGCTGCGGCTGCTCTCGCTGCTGACGCTGCTCGACCGGGTGGGGCGCGGCTCGCTGCGCGGCCGGGTGGGTCTCTACGTCGCCGCGTCGGTGACGCTGATCGTGCTCACCGCCTCGCTGGCGGTGCTCGACGCCGAGCGCGGCAGCCGCGGCCCGATCCAGAGCTACGGCGACGCGCTGTGGTGGTCGATCGAGACCGTGACCACGGTGGGCTACGGCGACATGTTCCCGGTCACGGTCGCCGGCCGCGTGGTCGCGGCGATGCTGATGCTCACCGGCATCGGCGTGCTCGGCGTGGTGACCGCCTCGGTGGCCTCCTGGCTGGTGCAGCGCGTGGAGGAGATCGAGGAGGAGGAGCGCGGCGAGCCCGCCACCGGTGCCGACGTCGCGCTGCTGCGCGAGGAGGTGCGCAGGCTCCGCGAGGAGCTGGAGCGCCAGGGCTCGCGACCCTCGACGTGACGCGCCTCAGCCGAGCAGGTCGGGCGCGGGCGCGCGCAGCGTGTCGCTGATCAGGCGGGCCAGCGCACGCTGACCCGCCGGCAGCGGGTGCATGCCGGCCGCGCGGCGTCCCTGGCCGGTGCGCCCCTGCACCCACGGCTCCTCGGAGCAGATGTCGTGGCCGCGGGAGTGGCGGTAGAAGTCGACGAACTCCACCTGCGACTGGCGTGCGGCGAGCCGCATCTGCGCGGCGAGCTCGCGGTTGACCTCCCGGAAGGTGGCGCGGTCCTGCGGGCGCATCCGGGGCAGCTCGATGCAGTCGCCCCGCGGCGGCAGCATCCTCGGGTAGCCGACCAGCAGCACCCGGGCCCGGGGGGCGCGCTCGCGGATGTCGAGCAGCGAGAGGCGCAGCGAGAGCGAGACGCGGTCGACGATGTCGAGGAGCATCGGGCGCTCGTCGGCGAGGCGGCACACGTCGACGACCTGGCGGCACCGCGAGGCGATGCGGCCGTAGAGGCGCCCGTCGTTGAAGCCGAGGCCGACCGTCACGAGGTCGGTGTCGGCGCTCAGCACGTCGGCCTGCGGTGCCACGTCGACCCCGAGCCGGGTGCGCTGGCTGCCGAGCAGGTCGGCGGTCTGCGCGCCGGTGCAGGAGCGGTCGACCACCGTCGGGATCCGCAGCTCCTCCGCGACCCGCTGCGGGTAGTTGCGGTCGGAGCGCAGGCAGCCCGAGGCCAGGTCGGTGACCGGCACGTACGGCGCCGCGGTGAAGGAGTCGCCGAAGGCCACGTAGCGGGCGTACGCCGGCTCGCGTCGCTGCGGGGTCGCCAGGCTGGTCAGCACCAGCGCGAGCGCGACCAGCACGGCGGGCGCCGCCACGCGGACGATCGCCCGCCGGTCGACCCGGGGACGTGGCGCCACGCGGCTACTGCTTGCGCGTGAGGTTGCGCGAGGACGCCGAGGCGAAGCGCCGCTCGGGGTTGGACCCGATCGCGGAGCGGTCGGGGGCCACCGCGGGACGCGGCTCTGACTGCTTCGCCGTGGCGACCGGCTTGCGGGCCCGCTTGCGCGCCGCCGGACGGCGACGCGGGGAGACCGCCCCGGACCACTGGGCGAGCCACTCGTCGAGCACCACCCAGGTCGAGGTGCGCGCCGCGCGCCCGGTCAGCATGCCGAGGTGGCCGCCGGGCACGATCTCGAAGCGGACCTCGCTCGCGCCGCTCAGCAGCCCGAGACCCGCCTGGACGGCGGCGATGGGCGCGATGCCGTCGGTGTTGCCGGCGAAGACCAGCACCGGCTGCCGGATCGCGGCGAGGTCGACCTCGCGCTCGCCGAGCCGGACCTTGCCGGTGAGCAGCTGGTTCTTCTTCAGCAGCCGGTGGTAGAGCTGCCCGAAGCTGCGGCCCGGGTAGGCCAGCATGTCGTCGGTGAAGCGGTCGACGGCCTCGATCTGCGCGAGCCACTCGGTGTCGTCGAGGTTCTGCAGGATCGCCAGCGGCTTGGTGACGACCTTGGTGCCGGAGGAGAGCTTGAAGGCGCGCTTGACCAGCGGGGCGGGGGCGCCGCCGAGCACCCGGTAGAGCTGGGTGACCAGCCCGCCGTCGGTGAGGCGCAGGATCGGGCGCAGCGGCGCCACGAGCGGCACCTTCGCGACGTCGAAGGGCGACCCGAGGATCGTCAGCGAGGCGATCGGGAGGTCCTGGCGGTCGGCGGCCACGAGCGCGGCGAAGATGCCGCCGAGGCTCCAGCCGACCAGGTGCACCGGACGTCCGCCGGCGTGCTCGCTCACGGACTTGATCGCCTCGGGGACGACCTCGTCGACCCAGTGCTCGATGCCGAGGTTGCGGTTCTTGAAGCTGATCCGGCCGTACTCCACGAGGTACGTCGGGCGTCCCTCCTGCACCAGGTGCTCCACGAGCGAGCAGTCGCGGCGCAGGTCGTAGCACGACGACGGCGCCGCCAGCGGCGTCACCAGCAGGACGGGGTCACCGGTCTCGCGCACGGTCCGGTGCGGGCGGTAGTGGTAGACCTCCCGCAGCGAGCCGTCGTCGATCAGGGTGCGCGGCATCGGCCGCAGGTCGGCCAGCCCTCCGTAGAGCACCATGTGGGCGAGGTTGCTCGCGGCCGAGGCGACCTGGTCCGGCTTGGGGATCAGATCCATGGACGGAAGATACCCGCGGAATGCCCGCCCTCAGGAGCGGGTGGCGGGCCGGGTGGTCTTGGAGTGCCCGGTCTCGCCCTCGGTGAGGGCGTCGAGGAACGCCGAGGCCCAGCGGTCGACGTCGTTCTCGGAGACCGTCTTGCGCATGGCGCGCATCCGGCGCCCGAGCTCCTTGGGCTCGGCGCGGTGCGCCTGCAGCATCATCGTCTTCATGCCGTTGATGTCGTAGGGGTTGACCAGGAAGGCCTGGCGCAGCTCGTTGGCGGCCCCGGCGAACTCCGAGAGCACCAGCGCGCCGTCGCCGTCGAGCCGGCAGGCGACGTACTCCTTGGCCACGAGGTTCATGCCGTCGCGGAAGGGCGTCACGACCATGACGTCGGCGGCGCGGTAGAGGGCGGCCATCTCCTCGCGGGGGAAGGAGGAGTGCATGTAGTGGATCACCGGGCTCCCGATGCGGCCGAGGTCGCCGTTGATGCGGCCCACCAATCGGTCGATGTCGTCGCGGAGGCGGCGGTACTGGTCGACCCGCTCCCGCGAGGGCGTGGCCACCTGCACGAAGACGGCGTCGTCGCCGAGCTCGCCCTCGGCCACCAGCTCGCTGAAGGCGCGCAGCCGGGCGTAGATGCCCTTGGTGTAGTCGAGCCGGTCGATGCCGAGGAAGACCGTGCGCGGCTCCCCGAGGTCGCGGCGGATCTCCTCCGAGCGCGCGACGACCGCGTCGGAGCCGGCGAGCTCCTCGAAGCCGGCGGTGTCGATCGAGATGGGGAAGGCGCGGGCCTGCACCCGCCGGCCCTCGGGCAGGTAGACCAGGTCGCGGTGGGTCTTGTGGCCCACGCGCTGGCGGACCAGCCGGATGAAGTTCTGCGCAGCGCCGGCGAGCTGGAAGCCCACGAGGTCGGCGCCGAGCAGCCCCTCGAGCACCTGCCGGCGCCACGGCAGCTGGGAGAAGAGCTCGGCCGGGGGGCAGGGGATGTGCAGGTAGAAGCCGATGCGCAGGTCGGGGCGCAGCTCGCGCAGCATGGCCGGCACGAGCTGGAGCTGGTAGTCCTGCACCCACACCACGGCGTCCTTGGCCGCGTGCTCGGCGGCCGCCGCCGCGAAGCGCTCGTTGACCCGGACGTAGGCGTCCCACCACTCCCGGTGGAAGGACGGCTTCGCGACGAGGTCGTGGTAGAGCGGCCAGAGGGTGTCGTTGGAGAAGCCCTCGTAGAACTCCTGGATCTCCTCCTCGGAGAGCGCCACGGGGACCAGCGAGAGGCCGTCGTGGGAGAAGGGCTCGATCTGCTCGCCCGCGTCGCCGGGCCACCCGATCCAGGCGCCGTCGTTGGCGCGCATCACCGGGGCGAGGGCGGAGACCAGGCCGCCGGGGGAGGAGCGCCAGCTGGTGCTGCCGTCGGCCTCCACCACCCGGTCGACGGGGAGGCGGTTGGCCACCACGACGAGGTCGGCCGCGGCGCTGGACGACTTCTTCCGGGGGCTCACGCGGTGAGGTTACCCAGGCTCAGCGGGAGGAAGCGTCGTACTCCAGGCCGATCTGGCGGCGCACGTCGTCGAGCTGGCGCATCACCGAGATCGTCTGGGAGGGCGGCACGAGGTCGCTGGTACGGCGCCCCGCCCGCAGGCACTCCTGCACCTCGAGCGCCTCGTTGCCGTAGCCCCGGCCGATCACGGGCCGGTCGCCCTCGAGCCAGGTGCCCTCGCCCTCCTCGGGCTGCCAGTGCACCCGGGTGGGGTGGTGGAAGTCGCGCTCGAAGGTGAACAGGCCCCGGTCGGTGGCCACGGTGGCCGTGCGGGGCGAGACGGCCGTCAGGGTGCTGGTCAGGGCGGCCAGCGCGCCCCCGGCGTAGCGACCCGCGACCGCCACCTCGAGGTCGATCCCGGTGGGGGCGAGGGTGCCGACGGCGGTGAGCTCCTCGGGCTCGCCCAGCACCAGGTGGGCCAGGGTCAGCGGGTAGATGCCCATGTCGACCAGGGCGCCGCCGCCCAGGGCCGGGTCGAGCAGGCGGTCGCCGGGGTCGCGTCGCACGGGGAAGCCGAGGTCGGCGCGCACCAGGCGCGGCGTGCCGTGGGTCTCGGTGCCGAGCAGCGCGAGCAGGCGGCGCACGACCGGGTTGCACGCCGTCCACATGGCCTCCATGCAGAAGAGGCCGCGGCGCTCGGCCTCGGCGAAGAGCCGCTCGGTGGAGCCGGCGTCGAGGGTCATCGGCTTCTCGCACAGCACCGCCTTGCCCGCCTCGAGGGCGAGCATCGTGTGCTCCTCGTGGAAGACGTGGGGCGAGGCGACGTAGACGACGTCGACCTCGGGATCCGCGACCAGGTCCTCGTAGGAGCCGTGGGCCCGGCCGCCGTGCTCGGCGGCGAACTCCTCGGCGCGCTCGCGGGAGCGCGAGCCCGTGGCGACGAGACGGGCGCCCGGCACCAGGGCGAGGTCGCGGCAGAAGGGGTGCGCGATCCGGCCGGGGGCGAGCACGCCCCAGCCGATGGTGTCGACGGCGTCCATGGGCCCAACCTAGCCAGCGCCCCGGTCGGCCCGATCGGGCGCGATCGGGCGCGGACGGGCGCGCACGGGCCGGACTCGCCACGCCGCCGACGAATCACACCGCTGTAAGTCCGTGGCCTATGCTGGGCCGCGGTCGTGCCCCGCTGGTCGAGGGGGGCAGGCCGCGATCGGCCAGTCGAGGAGGCGTCCCGCATGTCCGCCAGCCCCGCCCACAGCTCCCAGCCCGAGGCGTCCGAGGGTCTCAGCGACCGCGACGCCGCGATGCTCGACTTCGAGCGCCAGTGGTGGAAGTACGCCGGGGCCAAGGAGCAGGCGGTGCGCGAGCACTTCGACATGTCCTCGACGCGCTACTACCAGGTCCTCAACGCCCTCATCGACCGGCCCGAGGCGCTCGCCCACGACCCGCTGCTCGTCCGCCGGCTGCGCCGGCTGCGCGCCAGCAGGCAGCGGCAGCGCTCGGCCCGCCGGCTCGGCTTCGACGTCTAGGAGCCAGATCACCGTGCGCCTTCCCCGCCGCCCGACCCCGTCCCGTCCCTGCCTCGTCCGCGACGAGCAGGGGGTGGTGCTGTCCACGCGCCTGCTGGCGCTCGCGATCTCGGCCGTGGCGATGGCCGCGCTCGTCTTCGTCGCCAACGACCCCGACGAGGTGGGTCGCGCCGACGAGGCCGCCCCGGTCACCTCCGCCCCCACTGCGAGCGCCACGCCGTCGCCCTCCGCGACCCCCTCCGAGACGCCGCGGCCGCCGAAGCCCGAGCCCATCAAGCGGGGCGACACCTACGTCGTGGTCTTCAACAACACCGGCGTGACCGGCCTCGCCGGAGGCGTCGCGGGCAAGGCCGAGGCCGGCGGCTGGAACGTCGTCGGCAGCGACAACTGGTACGGCACCGTCGACGCCACCGCGGTCTACTACCCGCCCCGCCTCGAGCGCGAGGCCAAGGCGCTCGCCAAGGACCTCGGTCTCGGCCAGGTCAAGAAGGCCGTCGAGCCGATGCAGTTCGACCGGCTCACCGTGATCCTCACCGACGACTACCGGGGCTGACGGGCTCCTGCACGCCCCTGGCAGGATGCCGCCCATGGAGTTCACCTCCACCACGGGCGAGCAGCAGTACGCCGCGTGCGTGCGCGCCGCCGACGGCCTCCTCGTGGGGCTCGACTTCGACGGCACCCTGGCCCCGATCGTCGAGGACCCCGAGCAGGCCCACATCCACCCCGACGCCCCCGAGGTGCTGGTCGACCTCGCCGAGCAGGTGGCCGCGGTCGCCGTGGTCACCGGGCGCCCCGCCCGCCAGGCGCTGGCCCTGGGCGGCCTGGAGGAGGTCGGCAACGCGATCGGCGACCACGGCCGCGAGCTCTTCGTGCTCGGCCAGTACGGCAACGAGCGCTGGACCTCCACCGACCGCCGCGTCATCGCCCCGGCGCCGCCGCGGGGCCTGGCGACCTTCACCAGCACCCTGCCCCGACTGCTCCACCGTGCCGGGGCCGACGACGCCTGGATCGAGGAGAAGGGGCTGGCGGTCGCTGTGCACACGCGCCGCCTCGACGACGCCGAGGCGGCGTACGAGCGCCTGCTCCCGCTGCTCACCGACGCCGCGTCGTCGCACGACCTCGACGTCGAGCCGGGTCGTGCGGTCATCGAGGTGCGGGCCCACGGCATGCACAAGGGCGCGGCGGTGCGCCGGCTCGTCGAGGAGCTCGGGGTCGAGGCGGTCGTCTTCGGCGGCGACGACCTCGGTGACATCGAGGCCTTCCGTGCGGTGGAGCAGCTGCGTGCCGACGGCATGCCCGGCCTCCTGGTCTGCTCGGACTCCGAGGAGGAGAGCGCGCTCGCCGAGCTGGCCGACGTGGTGGTCTCGGGGCCCGACGGCGTGCTCGCGCTGCTGCGTCAGCTGGCGACCGACATCGCCTCCGCCCGCGCCTGACACATAGTGAGACGGGTGTCTCACCTGTCGGACGTCGATGTGCAGCCCGGAGCCGGCGCTGCCTACGCTGGGCGTGCTCATCGAGAGGGGCAGAGGGACACGGCCCGCTGAAGCCCCGGCAACCGCCGCACGAGCCTCCGGTCATCGGATTCGTGCGGAAGTGGTGCTACGTCCGTCCCGTGCCGAGATCCGGCGCCGGGGAAGATGAGAAGGAGGCCTCCTTGAGCACTGCCACCGACACGGGCGTCGAGTCCAGCGGC
>JBQGFI010000062.1:0-3456 GCA_052040065.1 Marmoricola sp. | reverse complement strand
ACGTGCTGCCGTCGACGTGCCGGCACGCGCGCTCGCGCGCGTGCTCGCCGACGGCGCGACCCTCGGTGCGCCGCCGCGCGCACCCCTCCTGGAGGAGCCACCCATGACTGCGACCACTCCTGCACCCATCCACGCACGACCCCGCCCACGCGCCCGCCGGGCGGCCGCGCTGACCGCCGCCGCGCTGCTCGCCCTGACGGGCTGCGGCTCCGGCGGCTCGTCCGCCGAGCCCGCGGCGGACGACGCCTCGGACGCGGCGGGGAGCACGTCGTCCCTCACCGTGCGCGACCCCTGGGTCAAGAGCGCCGGGTCGGGCATGACGGCCGGCTTCGGCACGCTGGTCAACGACGGCGACGAGGACCTCGTCGTCACCGCGGTCAGCAGCGAGGTCTCCCCGACCACGGAGCTGCACGAGACCGTCGAGGTCGACGGCGCCATGCAGATGCAGCAGAAGGACGGCGGCTTCGCGGTGCCCGCCGGCGGCGAGCTGGCGCTCGAGCCCGGCGGCAACCACCTGATGCTGATGGACCTGCAGCAGCCACTGCGCCCGGGCGAGCAGGTCGAGCTCACCCTGACGCTCGAGGGCGGCGAGGAGCTGGCCTTCGAGGCGGTCGTCAAGGACTTCTCCGGCGCCGAGGAGGACTACGCGCCGGGTGACGGCTCGGGCGACATGGGCGACACGGACATGGGCGACACGGACATGGGGGACGGCGACTCGTGACCGAGCCGCGACCAGGAGACGCACGCCGTCCGGGATGGTCCCGGCGGTCGCTGCTCGCCGGAGGTGTCGCGGTCGCCGGCGGGGCGGGTGCGGGCTGGAGCGCCTCGCAGCTGTCCCGCCCCGCGGGCGACGCCGACGCCGCCCCGAGCCCGGCCGACGCCGTGCACGGCGGGCTCACCGAGCCCTACCACGGCGCCCGCCAGGCGGGGGTGGAGACACCGTCGCAGGCGCAGCTGTCACTGCTCGGGCTCGACCTGCGGGAGGGCGCCGGGCGCGAGGAGCTCGGCCTGCTGCTGCGGCTGCTCGGCGACGACGCCGCGCGGCTGACGTCGGGGGCCCCGGCGCTCGCCGACACCGAGCCCGAGCTGGCGACGGTCCCGGCCCGGCTCACGGTGACCTTCGGCCTGGGGCCGCGGGCGGTGCGTCTGCTCGGCGGTCGGCTGGACCCGCTGCCGGACTTCCCCGGCGACCGGCTCGACGCGGCGTGGGGACAGACGGACCTCGCCGTGCAGGTCTGCGCGGACGACCCCCTGACCGTCGCGCACGCCCGGCGGGTGCTGCTGAAGGACGCGGCGGCGTACACCTCGACGGCGTGGGTGCAGGACGGCTTCCGCCGTGCCCGGGGCAGCGAGGTCACCGGCGCGACCATGCGCAACGTGATGGGGCAGGTCGACGGCACCGTCAACCTGCGCGAGCGCGACGAGCTCGAGCAGCTCGTGTGGGGTGGCCCGCTCGGGCCGGACTCGACCACGATGGTCGTCCGGCGCATCCGCGCCGACATGGCCGGGTGGGACGTGGTCGACCGGGCGGGCAAGGAGCTCGCGGTCGGACGCCGCCTCGCCGACGGCGCGCCCCTCACCGGCGGCACCGAGCACGACGAGCCGGACCTCGACGCCGTCGACGACCTCGGCTTCCCGGTGATCGACACCGCCAGCCACGTGCGGCGGGCGCGCAGCGACGATCCCGGGCAGCGCTTCCTGCGCCGTGCCTACAACTACACCGTGGCCGACCCCGACCGGCCGCTCGGCGAGGACTCCGGCCTGGTCTTCATCGCCTTCGCCGCCGACCTCCGACGCCAGTTCACGCCGGTGCAGCAGCGCCTGGCCGACCTCGACCGACTCAACCAGTGGGTCACCACGATCGGCTCGGCGGTCTACGCCGTGCCCCGTGGTGTCCCGGAGGAGACCTCATGACCGTCCTCGACCCCGACCAGACCGAGCGCGTCGCCGGGGCGCCGCAGGGGCCCCGGCGCAGCCTGCGGCCGCTGCTCACCCGGCTGCACTTCTACGCCGGCATCTTCGTGGCGCCGTTCATCGTCGTCGCCGCCGTCAGCGGCGGTCTCTACGCCTTCACCCCCCAGCTCGAGCGCCTGGTGCACGAGGACCAGCTCGTCACCGACTCCCGCGGCGAGGTCCTGAGCCTCGACGACCAGGTGGCGGCCGCGCGCGAGGTCGAGCCCGACCTGCCGCTGCTCGCCGTCCGTCCCGCCCCGGAGGAGGGGACGACCACCCGGGTGCTCTTCGACGACGGTCGCACCGAGGCCTCGCGCCGGCTCGCCGTCTTCGTCGATCCCGTCGACGGCGAGGTGCAGGGCAGCCTGACCTCGTACGGGAGCTCCGGGTCGCTGCCCGTGCGGACCTGGATCGACGAGCTGCACCGCAGCCTGCACCTCGGTGACACCGGCCGGCTCTACTCCGAGCTGGCGGCGTCGTGGCTGTGGGTGATCGCCCTGGCGGGCCTGGCGCTGTGGTGGACCGGACGCCGCACCACCTCCTCGCGGTGGCGACCCGACCGGAGCGCCTCGGGCCGGCGCCGGACGCTGTCGTGGCACGGCGCGGTCGGCACCTGGCTGGTCCTGGGGATGCTGATGCTCTCCGCGACCGGGCTCACCTGGTCGCGCCTGGCCGGCGCCAACGTCACCGAGGCGCGCGCGGCGCTGGGCTGGACGACGCCGACCATCCTGGCCGACCTCGCGCAGGAGGAGGGCACCGGCGGCCATGCCGGGCACGGCGCCCACGACGGCGCCCACGACGGCGCGGAGGCCGGGGCCGACGACTCGCTCCCCGACGGTCCGGGGGTCGGCTTCCAGCAGGCGTGGAGCGTCGCCGAGGGCGAGGACCTCGTCGGCGGGGTCGAGATCACCCGGCCGACGAGCCGGAGCGCGACCTACGTCGTCCAGGAGATCGACCCGGGCTGGCCCACGCAGGCCGACGCGGTGTCGGTCGACCAGGCCGGTCGCGTCGTCGACGTCGTCCGCTTCGCGGACTACCCGCTGGCCGCCAAGCTCGCGACCTGGGGCATCGACCTGCACATGGGCACGCTCTTCGGCCTGGCCAACCAGGTCGGCCTGGTCGCGCTGGCCGGGGGCATCGTGGCCATGGCCGCGATGGGCTACCGGATGTGGTGGCAGCGGCGTCCCACCCGCGGCGGCCGGCGGCTGGGGCGCCCCGCCCGTCGCGGCACCTGGCGGCAGGTGCACCCGGGGGCACTGGCGGGCCTCGCGGTGGTCGCCCTGGCGGTCGGGTGGTTCGTGCCGCTGCTCGGACTGAGCCTGCTGGGCTTCCTGCTGGTCGACGCGGTGCTCGGGCTCAGGGGTGCCCGGGACCGGGCTCGGGCACCGGGTAGCCCCACGCAGCGGTGAGGGGCCGCAACGCCTGCGGCACCTCCTCGGCGGGAGGCAGGGGTGCCGCCGGCTGGACCTCGCCGGACTTGATGCTCTCGCTCCAGTCGCCGAG
>JBQGFI010000061.1:0-2228 GCA_052040065.1 Marmoricola sp. | reverse complement strand
TACCGCGAGGCGGCGCTGCACCTGGGGACACCGAGGTTGAAGGCCCTGGCCCTCACCCTGTCACGGTGGGGACTGGTGCTCACCATGCCCGGCTTCGCCTTCGTGGCCGTGTGGGGCGACGAGCTCTTCGTCCTGGTCTTCGGCCAGACCTGGCGCACCGCAGGAGACTTCGCACGGCTGCTGGCGGTGCCGCTGTGGCTCGCGATGCAGAACGGGTGGCCGCAGCGGCTCTACGAAGCCACGGGTCGCCAGCGCATCTCCTTCACGATCCAGATGTGCTTCGACGCGCTGCACGCCGTGGTCGTCATCGGCGTCTACGTCGGCACCGGCAGCGCGATGCTCGCCGTCGCGGCGTACGCCGTCACCTACTCGGCCTTCCACATCACCTACCTGGCGGTGGTCTTCGGCCTGGCGGGCTTCGGGCGTCGCGAGCTGTGGCGGGTCGGCTCCGTCGCCGCGCTCGGCTTCGCCGTGGTCGCTGCGCTGCTCGGAGGTGCCCGGTGGTGGTCGCCTCTGGGCACGGCCGGTGACTTCGTGCTGGCTGCCGCAGCAGTGGTGTTGCTCACCGGGGGGCTCGCGCTGGTGCTGCGGAGGCGAGGCGTTCCGACGTCCTGACGGCCTCGCTGCCTCAGCGTGGTCGCGCCGGGACGCCCGCGACCGTGACGCCGGGCTCGACGTCGCGGACGACGACCGCACCGGCGCCGACGAGCACGTCGTCACCCACGCGCAGGCCGGGGCCGATGGTGGCGCCGGTGCCGACGAAGACCCGGGCACCGATTGAGACCTGGCCCGCGATGCCGGCCTGGGGGGTCACGGTGGTGTGCTCGCCGAGCACGCTGTCGTGGCCGACGGAGGCGTGCGGGTTGAGATGCACGTGCCGGCCCAGCCGGACGTTCGTGGTCGCGGAGGCGTAGGCGCACAGCACCGAGCCCTCGCCGACCTCCACCGAGCGGCGTCCGACGACGGCAGTGGGGTGCACCAGGGTGGCCGCGGTGCGACCCCAGTCGACGCAGCGCGCGTCGACGGCCGCGCGTGCGGAGCAGCCGCCGATGGCGATCACGTGGTGCACGTCGTCGTCGAGCGTGGGCAGGACCTCGACCGGTCCGAGGTGGGTGGTGCCGAGCCGGGCGAGCAACATCTCGTCGACCTCCCCGTCGTCGAGCACCCCCGCGACCTCCCACACCGGGGAGGCCGCGGCGGCGTTGACGTCGTCGACGAGCTCGAGCACCTCGCGGCCGAAGCCGCCGGCCCCGATGACGACCAGGGGCCGGGTCATGCGGTCGCTCAGGCCCAGCGCTGCGCGGCGGGGACGAAGTCGAGCGTGCGGTCGCCGGTGTAGATCTGCTTGGGGCGGGCGATCCGCTGGTCCTTGTCCTGCACCAGCTCGAGCCACTGCGCCAGCCACCCCGGCGTACGGCCGATGGCGAAGAGCACGGTGAACATCTCGGGCGGGAACTGGAAGGCCTCGTAGATCAGGCCGGAGTAGAAGTCGACGTTGGGGTAGAGCTTGCGCTGCACGAAGTACTCGTCCTCGAGCGCGATCTTCTCCAGCTCCTGGGCGATCTCGAGCAGCGGGTTGACCCCGGTGACCTCGAAGACGTCGTCGCAGGCCTTCTTGATGATCTTGGCGCGCGGGTCGTAGTTCTTGTAGACCCGGTGGCCGAAGCCCATCAGGCGCTCGTTGCCGTCCTTCACGCCCTTGATGAAGTCGGGGATGTTCTCCTTGCCGCCGATGCGGCGCAGCATCCGCAGCACCGCCTCGTTGGCGCCGCCGTGCAGCGGGCCGTAGAGCGCGCCGATGCCGGCGGCCACGGAGGAGTAGGGGTCGACCTGCGAGGAGCCGACCGAGCGCACCGCGTTGGTCGAGCAGTTCTGCTCGTGGTCGGCGTGCAGGATGAACAGCACGTCGAGGGCCTTGACCAGGCGCTCGTCGGCCTCGAACTTCGACTCGCTCATCTTGAACAGCATCGAGAGGAAGTTGGCGGTGTAGGACAGGTCGTTGTCGGGGTAGACGTACGGCTTGCCCTGCGCGTGGCGGAAGGCCCAGGCGCCCAGCGTCGGCATCTTCGCGATCATCCGGACGATCTGGATGTGGCGGTTGTCCGCGTCGCTGATGTTGCGGGCGTCGGGGTAGAACGTCGACAGCGCGCCGACGGAGGCCATCAGCATGCCCATCGGGTGGGCGTCGTAGCGGAAGCCGTGCATGAAGCCCTTGACGTTCTCGTGCA